>JAYTFV010000531.1:0-4860 GCA_043734065.1 Planctomycetota bacterium | reverse complement strand
GGCCATCTCTCTCGGGCAGCCGATGACTCGCTCACACCTTACCGCTTGACGATCAGTCCCGCGAAACCGCCATCCACCGGGTGGCCGGGGATATGCTGCCGCTGTTCGCGCAGCTCGCAGTTCGGAGAGTGAGCCAGTACCTCGCGGATGACTTGCTCGTTCTCGCGTGGGTCACTGCTGCAAGTCGAGTAGACGACTCGCCCACCGGGTCGCACACGGTCGAGAGCGGTCTTGAGCAGTCGCATCTGGATCGGGATCAGCTCTCGCAATTCCCCCGGCACGAACCGCCAGCGAACCTCCGGACGCTTGCCGAGGACGCCGGTATTCGAGCAGGGGACATCGGCCAGCACCGCGTCGAACGGGCCGTCGGGTGTATCGGTTCCATCCATGCGGACCTCCCGCGATTGCACGATCTGGATCCCCAGGCGGTCGCAGTTCTGCTCGATCAGCGGCAGCCGTTCGGCGGTCGCGTCGCAGGCGATGATCTGCCCTTCGTTCCGCATCTGCTCGGCCATGTGAGCTGTCTTGCCGCCGGGAGCTGCGCACAGATCCAGAACCCGCCAACCAGATTGAGGGGCCAACAGTGCCGCAGCGGCCATCGCGGATTCGTCTTGGATGCTGACGAGCCCCTCCCAGAACCCCGGCAGGTGGTCCACCGGGATCGGATTCGCGAGGAGGATTGACTCCGGCAATCGACCGGGAGTGGCTGCGATGTTGGCCTGTTCGAGGGCCGCGAGAGCTGCGTCGCGGGTCGTCTTCCACAGGTTCACCCGCAGGCACATTCGGCCCGTCGAGTTGAACCAACTCGCCCGGTCGAGGGCCTCGACCTCGCCGAATTGCTGGCACCAGTCGTCGATCATCCACTCAGGGTAACTGAACGCTGCTGCCCAGTGAGCAGCGCGAAACCGGTACGGGTCGGGGAAGACCGGTTGGCGGAGTTGGAGGCCGTCGAGCAGCAGGGGCTGATGGCTGATGGCGGATGGCGGATGGCCAGAAGAGGGTTGATGGTTGATGGTTGATGGTTGATCGACAGAGGTGGGCTGATGGCTATCGCCCTCTGGCTCCCGACTCCCGACTCCCGACTCCCGACTCTCCTCCGGCTCTGGGTCCGATGCTGCTTCACGGATCGGCAACCAGCACGGGTCCGGATTCGCGACCAGCTCTTCGATCGTTCGCTGGCTCGACCAACCCGCCTGATCGATCGGCAGAATGTCCCGTTGCAACCGCCTCAGCACCGCATTCAGGAACCCGGCCCACCCCGACTGCCCCAGCCGATGCGCCAGCTCCACTGTCTCGTGAATCGCCGCATGGGCTGGGATTGATTGCAGCCACGCCAACTGGTACGTCCCGATCCGCATCAGCCGCCAGAGTCCCTCCTGCACCGATTCGCGCGGACGGTCACACACGGTCAACAGGATGGCATCGATCGTCGCCAGTCGCCGGGCGATGCCGTACGACATCTCGGTGGCCAAGCCTTTGTCCTGACCCGTGACGCTGCGCTCGTAGAAGAGTTGTTCGAGGGCATCGGAGACAAAGGCCCGGCGGTTCTCGAACGTGCCCAGGGCCTCGAACGTGATGCCGCGTGCATCGGCGAAGCGGTCATGGGTCGACGGCTGCTGCTGAGGGCGAAACGGCGGACGCCCGCCGCGCGATGCTCCACCGCCATCGGGTGCAGGACGACCGGGACGACGGCCTCGTGAATCGAATCGGTTCATCGGGCCGCCTGACACAGAGTTTCGAGATCGGTGAAATAGTCGGGATAGGTCTTCGCCGTACACCCCGGATCGGCGATCACGATCCCCGGCTGCCGCAACCCGAGCAGCGAGAAGCTCATGGCCATGCGGTGATCGTCATACGTCGCCACCGTTCCGCCGGTGAGCGGGCCGGGGTGAATCGTCATCCCGTCGTCGTGTTCGTCAACGGCGAGCCCCAACTTTCGCAGCTCGGTCACGACGGCTGCGACGCGGTCGGTCTCCTTGAGCCGCATATGAGCCACGTTGCGAATCCGGGTCGGCCCCTGCGCGAACGGCGCGACACAGGCCAGCGTCTGCGCGGTGTCGCTGATGGCGTTCATGTCGATGTCGATGCCGGTCAAGGAGCCGCCGATCACGCGGATCGAAGTTGGGCCGTAGATCACCTGGCAGCCCATGCGGAACAGGGCGTCGACGAATGCCACATCCCCCTGCAAGGCCTCGCGGGTCAGCCCCTGCACCGTCACGTCTCCGCCAGTCACAGCGGCGAGTGCGAAGAAATAACTCGCGGCGGAGGCGTCCGGCTCGATATCGTAGTCGCAGCCTTGGTAGGGGCGGGCCTTGATCCGAAAGACATTGCGGTGCCGCTCGCTGACCTCCGCTCCGAACTGCCGCATGTTGGCGATCGTCATATCGACATAGGGCCGCGAGACCAACTCCCCGCGCACGCTGAGCGTGACATCCGACGTGGCACAGGGAGCTGTCATCAACAGGGCGCTGAGGTACTGGCTCGACAGATTCCCATCCACGGTCCAGTGTCCGCCGGGCAGCCCCTTCGCATCGATCACCACCGGTGGGCAATCGGTGTCATGCTCGCACGCGATCGAAACACCGGCTTCGCGCAGTGCTGTGACCAGCGGAGCAATGGGTCGCTCCCGAATCCGGGCATTCCCATCCAGCCGGAACCGCCCGTGACCGATGCAGCACATCGCTGTCAGGAACCGAATACTCGTGCCGCTATTCTCCAGGAACAGGTCGGCTCCCGGCGAGGCAATCCGTCCTCCGCATCCCACGAGCGAGATCGTCTTGGCGGCCAGATCCTGGTCAATCTTCAGCCCCAGCCGCCGCAAGCTCTCAATCATCACCTGCGTATCGACACTATCGAGAACCCCGGTCAGCGTCGTCGGCCCCTGCGCCAGCGCAGCCAGCACCAACGCCCGATTGGTCAGGCTCTTCGACCCCGGCGGGCGGATGGACCCCACCACCGGGCGGCACACGGGGATAATTTCGATCGATTCACGCATCCGGGCATGATAACGGATCACGCCCCGTTTCGCCGCGACGCAAAGTCTTCGAAGCGGAGCGATCTACGTCCACGCTCCGCTACCGAATCATCGACGGCCCATCCCATCCGGCCACGGTCGCATCCGGGGCGAGAATATAGATCTCCACCCGGCGGTTCTGTTGGCGAGCCGTATCGTCGGCATTCGCCGTCACCGGTTGGAACTTGCTGTATCCGGCCACGCCCATCCGCGGTTCGCTCAAGCCGATCTTGGCCAGATGCCGCACCACGGCTGTCGCTCGATGAGCGGAGAGTTCCCAGTTGGTTTCGTGCTTCGACCGGGTGCCGGGCTTCACGACATCCTGATCGTCGGTGTGGCCCACGACGAGGATGTGGAACTGCTTGGCGTCGGGATCGTTCATGATCCCGGCGAACTCGTGGAGCAATCCGGTGCCTTCGGTGCGAATGACATCGCTCCCCGTGGGGAATAGCAGATCGCCATTGAAGCGGCTGACGCCGGTGACCGGATCGAACTCGAACTCAGGGTACTTCTTCGACAGTTCCTCGAAGCGCCGATTCGTGCCTCCCGACAGCGGGTTCTTTAGCCCGGTGAGCAGGGTCGAATACTTCTCGCTCAGCAGGGCCCGCTCGGCGTTGAGGTTCGCCAGACGCTGATTGGTCACGTCCAGGTTCTGCTGGGCAGAGGCCAGTTGCTGTTCGAGTTGGCCGTTTTCCATCGCCAGTTGCCCGGCCATCTCGGCCTGTCCGGCGAGTTCCTGGTTCTGGCGATAGAGCTTCAGGGTTTGCAGTTGAGACTGGCGGAGCTGAGCCCGGCGTTGTCTGTGTCGACAGCAGCATCCCGAAGAGGAGAAGAGGCTGGCGATCAGCAGGCTGGCGATGAGGGAGCGATGAAGTCGAGGCATCATGTTCTCCGGAATCCGAGCGCGAGGCGCATCCGTTGGAGGAGCCATTTCCGACCGATGTACGGACCAGAAGCGGCACCCGCGAAGGGCGTCACGATTCAATCGGGCAAGAGGGGATTCGTTTGAGTGAGGAGTTCCTCCACCGAGGGAGGAACCGATCGCCGGAGGAGCCGGTGTGAAACCAGCAGACCATCCCGCGAGGAGGGATTCGCAGCTCGCCGCCGTTTCCAGCGACTTGCCACGAAATCGACTTGTACGCCCTTTTTTCCTCAAGGGCCAGACGAAGCCTGCCGATCCGAAAATGTTCGGCAGCTTCCGCCGAATTTGGCTGATCCGGGGTCGCCACGTTCGCCAGAACGTGGGGAGCCTGTGAGGTAGCTGCACTCGCCAGAGTGCGGGCTCCCCGCGTTCTGGCGAACGCAGCTACTCCTCATCTTCAACTTGGTGGACCACGAGAGCAGGCTCCACCGGCCGCAGCGACAAGAGATCGATACAAATCGAGTGGCAAACTGCTCAGAATATGAACAGCGAAGTCGCCCGACGGAGGGAGAGTGCCGCTGAGTCAGTTCAGGGGAATCGACGAAACCCCCGATTAAATCATCAGTTCTGTCGACTCATACCATCCGGGTACAGTTCGGGTCGTAATGATTGTCCGGTTGGCACCGATTGTGCTTATGTTTCCTGTCGTATGGATGCCACAACAGGCAACGCGACAGAGCAGCAAAGCGGGGTGGTTTGAGACTCCACCCGCGAGCCCGCTGATCCCGGACTCAACGCCCGCTGCTCTGATTCCTTCCAGGGGCGGGTCACTTCCGAGTGCCCCGCCCCTGTGCGTTTCTCGGTCGCTGATCGCTCCACGTTGTGGGCGAGCTGGCAGGCGACGCGCTGGGAGGGCGAGGCTCCTGCGGAGCCGCGAGCGAGAGTGGACATAGTCGGGCATAAGCGGCTCGGCAGGAGCCTCGCC
>JAYTFV010000530.1:0-8724 GCA_043734065.1 Planctomycetota bacterium | reverse complement strand
GGAACAAGTCGGAGGCTATGGCTCTCCCGTAGTGCAGAATCCTCCGCAGTATGGAAACCAGCCCCAGTACGTGACCCAGGAGCAGTTGGAGACCGTGTTCCAGACCATCCTGGAGCGGAATCCGACTCAGAAGGAGATGGAAGCCTGGCTGAGTTCGATTCGCTCGGGGCAGACACTAAATGATGTGCAGGCGACCCTGCTGGCGAACGACAAGTTCTTCAATCAGCTCGACCGCGACAAGCAGCGCTATGTGGTCAAGCTGCACGAGTTGCTGCTGGACCGCAAGCCGACCACTGACGAGCTGGCGTACTGGACGCAGCGGTACGATGCTCATCAGGGGATTCGCAGCGAAATCGCCCGCGAGTTCATCGCCTCGGTGAGTACCAACTGACGCCGGGGTGAGAGGACAATTTGACACTGCACCAAGCCCAGGGGTTCCAACCCCTGGGCTTTTGGCTTTAGTAACCCGACGCGTCAGCGAGGGTCCGAGCGTAGCGAGGCGTGCCGCCAAACAATCGACCAGCATCGGTGGTGGTGGTGCCCCGGCAACTCGCAGGGATCCATCTCTCGTAGAACGTCTCAGAGCGTCCGCCCTCGCTGACGCGTCGGGTTACTGGACAGCAGCGCCCTGTTCTCCCCATTTACGGTCTTTGCCTCTCGGTGGCGAATCGGCAACACACATCACGCGCACGCCACGTGATCGGTTGTATCGATCAAGCCATGCAATGAACTCGTTGCCAACTCGCCACGCGCCGAACGATGGTCATTCGGTCTTTCCACATGACTCCAGTCGCACAGCCTGTAAGCTCCATGAGACGTGCCCGATCGCGCAGGACTCTGACTCCTTCACGACCCACGTTCTTCATTGCCCGATTGAGGACAGGCATTATGGCGGCCCCCGCGAATGGTCAGGAGTTCTTCGAACTGCTGGAGAAGAGCCAACTCCTGGACCCGGAGTTCACCGCCAAGCTGCGCCCGCAGATGCAGCAGTACCAGCAGATCGAAGCGAAACGCCTGGCCACGACGCTGCTCAAAAATCAGCTCATCACCGAATACCAAGCGAGGCAGATGCTGGCCGGGAAGTACAAGGGGTTCTACCTCGCGCGGTACAAAATCCTGGAACTGCTCGGTGCGGGCGGGATGGGGCGGGTCTATCTGTCGGAGCAGCTCTCGATGGAACGGCTGGTGGCGATCAAGCTCATCAGCCTGCCCAAGAGCAAGAAGCGTCAGGAGCAAGCCCTGGCCCGGTTCAAACGCGAAGCCAAGGCCGTCGCCACCCTGCGGCACCCGAATATCATCCAGGCGTTCGACTTCGCCGAAGAACACGGCATGCCATATATCGTGATGGAATACATCGAGGGCATGGACACCGCCAAGATTGTCCAGAAGTTCGGGCCGATCCCCTGGAAGCTGGTCGCCGAGTACGGACGCCAGTCTGCGGAGGGTCTCGAACATGCCCACATGGCGGGCCTCGTGCATCGCGACATCAAGCCCGGGAACCTTCTCGTCGACTCCAGTGGCCAGGTGAAGATTCTCGACCTCGGCCTCGTCTCGGCCTTTGACGAGAAGTCGGATGACTCGCTGACCGTCGACCAGGACCAACTCGGCACCGTCGACTACATCGCTCCCGAACAGGCCCTCGACAGTAAGAGTGTCGACGCCCGGGCCGACATCTACAGCCTTGGAGCCACTCTCTATGCGATCATGACCGGGCGGATCATGTACCCGGATAAGACGACCACCCAGAAGCTGCTGCTGCACCAGACGACCGATCCCGAGCCGATCACGAAATTCGTCAAGGATATCCCGCCGGAACTCGTGGGGATCATCGGCAAGATGCTGGCCAAGAAGCCCGAGGAGCGTTATCAGTCGGCCCAGGAGGTCGCCGCCGCTCTGAAGACCTTCGCCCAGCCGAAGTCGCCCCCGTACGAACTGAGCGCCATCAAGTACCGCCGGGCATTCTACGAAGAATTCCTCGGCAAGAGCCCCGAGCCAAACCAGATCACGGTTCCCACTCTGGGCAGCCCCGAAGTCGAAAAAACCCCCGCCGCTTCTCAGGACGGTGTCGCGTCGTCATCGTCCTCCGGCAAGCTGCGACAGGCGTCGATGATTAGCGCGGGCTCATCGGACCCGGCGCTGGATGACTTCACGATGTCGGGCGACGACTACACCCAACTGGCGATGGAAATGCCCTCGCTCGTGGAGCGCAAGAAGAAGCGGAAGGGCAAGAAAAAGAGCGGGCGGGCTGCGACAAAATGGATCACCTTGGGGGGCGTCGTGCTGGGCTTGATGGTGACCGCATGGCTCGCCTCGTTCGCGCTGCGGGCGATGGGAAAGACAGACGAGCCGAGCTTCCTGCCGACGCAGACAGCGACGCCAACACCGTCCTCGCCAGAGACCAAACCGCCGACTCCTCCTGAGGCCGCACCCGCTCAGCCTCCCTTGCCCGTCGTGGCGATTCCCACTCCACCCCAGCCCGCCGGTCCGCCGCTTCAGCAGCACATCGCTTCGAATGATTTGTCTCCGCGCCCCATCCTGATCAGCAAGGAGACGGCCTCCGAAGAAACCTGGCGGGCCGCGATATTTAAGACCTTGTCCGACCCCGATCTGCTCGCATGCTACACGTTTGATGAAACCAGCATCTCGGGCGACATCGTCAAAAACCAGGCTCGCTCCACATCCGGAAAGTTCGACCTCAAGCTGATCGGCCCCAAGGTCTCCAACGGTCGTTACCCCGGCAAGAAATCGATCCGCTTCAACCCCGCCGGCGTCCCGCACCGGGCCGAAATCTCCCCCGCCGATTCCGAACTGCTGCAACTGGAGGACCGCTTCACCATCGCACTCTGGTTTAAGATCGACACGTTCAACAAGATGTGGCAGACCCTGATCGCCAAAGGAGACAGCGGCTGGCGCGTGCATCGGAACCATGAAACGAATCGGCTGGCCCTGCACGTCTCGACGGCTGACAATTCGATCTATGAACTGAACGGCAGTTACGTCACGAACGACACGCGCTGGCACCACATCGTCTGCGTCAATTCGCCACAGTCGAACTCGATGAAGATTTACATGGACGGATTTCTCGATATTGAAATGCCCTGGACCGTTCATCCGGCGAAGAACCCGTTCCCCGTCTGGATGGGAGAAGGCTCCGAACCCGGCAAAGGGAACCGCAGCTTCGACGGCTGGATCGACGAAGTGGCGATCTGGAAGCGGGATCTCGATGTGATGGAAGTGAAACGAATGTTTACGTCTGGCAACCCGGCTCAGTAGAATCCCGTTTAGCCGTGACGCGAAGTATTCGAAGCGGACCGATCCCCCCCGCTCAGTCGACTTTCCCTCCGCCCCACGCTACGTTGTAGTGATTCCAGCGGTTCGAGGTTGAGTGAGGTCGTGTTCATGCCGCAGCAGCGAGTTCGAATCGGCATCGTGGGAGCCGGAACGAACACCCGTGTTCGCCACATTCCGGGGTTCCGCGCGATTGAGGGCGTGGAGCTGGTGTCGGTGGCGAATCGCACCCCCGCGTCGGCAGAGCGGGTGGCCAAAGAGTTTGGCATTCCCCAGGTCGTTGAGCACTGGCAGGAGCTGGTTGCCTCGCCCCACATTGATGCCGTGATGATCGGCACATGGCCCAATTTGCACTGCGAAGTCACCTGCGCCGCCCTGGCCGCCGGGAAACACGTCCTGTGCGAGGCCCGCATGGCCCGCGACCTCGCCGAAGCTCGGCAGATGCTCGCTGCGTCTGCGGCTCATCCGCAGCTCACCTCACAAATCGTCCCGAGTCCGTTTGGTCTGGAAGTCGGGGCCAAGGTGCAGAAGCTCCTGGCCGACAACTTCATCGGCCAATTGCGGGAGTTCGTGGTCATCGGGGCGGACGACCAGTTCTGGGACTACTCGAAGGCGATTCACTGGCGGCAGGATTCGAACCTGAGTGGGAAGAACGTCCTCACACTGGGGATCATGCACGAGACGCTGACCCGTTGGATACCGGCTCCGAATCGCGTATATGCTCAGTCGGCAGTGTTTGAGACCGAGCGGCCCGATCCGGCGGCGAATGGCTATCGCGACTGCACCGTGCCCGACAGCGTGCAGATCCTGACCCAGACCGAGTCCGGGGCACGCGGGATTTACCACCTCAGCGGGACGACGTTGTTCGGGCCGGGGAAGCAGATCCACCTCTACGGCAGCCGGGGCACGCTCAAGATCATCTTCGGTGGTCCCCGGGAGCAGGTCTTTGCGGGCTATCACAGCCACAGCGAACTCAAAGAACTCGTACTAGCTCCCGAGACTCGCGGCGGCTGGCGAGTGGAGGCCGAGTTCATCGGAGCCATTCGCGGCGAAGAGTCGGTCCAGCACACCACGTTTGCCGATGCCGTCCGATACATGGAGTTCACCGAAGCGGTGTCGCAGAGTCTGGAGCAGCAGAGATCGATCAACCTGCCGCTGGCGTGAACCGGGATGAGTTGTCAGTCGTCAGTTGTCAGTGTGGAAGACTCGGCACTCCGGACTGACCACTGAAAACTGACCACTGAAAACTGAAAACTTCCCACTGAAAACTTCCCCCCATGCTGCACATCGTTGATTACGGAATGGGCAACCTTCGCAGCGTTCAGAAGGCGTTTGAGCATCTGGGCGTCGAGGCGGCGATCACCACGAATCCGCGCGATCTGGCCAATGCCGACCGCGTGATTCTGCCGGGCGTCGGGGCCTTTCGCGATGCGATCGCGGAGCTGAAGCGGCTCGATTTCGTGCCCGCGATTCGCGATGTCGTCGCCCGCGGGACGCCGTTCCTGGGCATCTGCCTGGGGCTACAATTGCTGTTCGATATCAGTTACGAAGACGGCGAGCACGAGGGCTTGGGCATCGTCCCGGGAAAGGTCGTCCGCTTCGCTCCTCAGCCGGGCCTCAAGGTGCCGCACATGGGCTGGAACTCACTGACGTTCCAGCCATCGCACCCGATCCTGAGCGGCATCGCCCCCGGCTCGCATGTCTACTTCGTCCACAGCTATCACGTCGTCCCGACCGACCCCGGCGTGATCGCCGCCACCAGCGATCACGGCGGCCCGTTTGTGGCCATGATCGCGCAGGGGAACCTCACCGCGACCCAGTTCCACCCCGAGAAGAGCCAGACCGTGGGGCTGCAACTCCTGAAGAACTTCGCGGGCCTGGGTGGGGGTGATGCCTCGCGAGGTCCAGAATGAGTCGTAGCCGCCCCTCGCCAGAGGGCGGGCACGCAGGCCAGTTCGCCCACGTTCTGGCGAAGCGTGGCGACCTGCCGGGCGAGTCGCCCTTCGCTCCGCGAAAGGACGTTCTTTCGCGGAGCGAAAGACGACTCTGATTATTTTCTACCGGAATCCATTCCGTACTAATTTCCACCGCTGGATGTCTTGCGGACCTTGATGACGTAAGTCGCAAATTTGTCGAAGAACTTCTGCGTGCCCTCTTTCACGCTATTGGTCAGGTTGCCCTGGGCCAGCGCATCCAGAGAAAGCGTCGCCAACTTCGACTTGTCTTTCCACACAATGGAGGGCTGGCGGTTCCCCTCTTTCGTCAGGTTGAGCATCACGACGACGATCTCCAGCGACAGTTCGCTGGCCCCTCGCGCTTGCAGCTTGCGGTCTTCTGGCGGAGACCACATCACCCCCAGGATAATCACCGATTCGTTCACCCCCAGTTTGTCGATGCGGGTGAGTTCCATCTTCAATCGGGTCTTCACCGTCTTCTCAAACTTGTCGAACATATATTCATTGATGCGGCCCGAGGGGTCGATCTCGAACGGCTTGATGAAGATCGAGGCTTGTTTGATCTGAGCCAGCAGCTTGTCAGCTTGTTCTGTTCCCGAGATGTCCACCATTTGGGAAGGCAACTCCTGACGCCGGGAGGGGACCGATTGCGGAGTGATCGGAGTGACGGCTTTCTTGTCTGAGGCCGCCAGAACCTTCCGGATGTCATCCACTGACACGGCGAAGTTCAGGTTCTGCCCTCTCGCCATTTGGAAGGTGTTCATCCCGATGACTTCGCCCTCCATACTGACCAGCGGGCCGCCGCTGTTTCCGGGAGAAATCGGCGTGTCGGTCTGGACGTATTGGGCCGCAGCCATCCCGAGTTCCTTGCCCGGGCGAATGTTCGAGATCGTCCCCTTCGTGGCTGTGAAAGACAGACCCAACGGGGCTCCGAAGGCTGCGACCTCGACTCCCTTGCGGGGCAGAACTTTCGCCAGCTTCATCGGGATGAACGGAGCCCCTTTGGAATCGAGTTGAATAATCGCAATGTCCCGCTCGTCATCGAAGAGCAGGAATCCCAGCACGGAACATTCCCGCCCATCTTCGAATTGGGCGGTGACGGTTTGTCCGCCCTCAATCACGTGATAGTTGGTGACGACCGTGCCAGTCTCCGATACGACAAACCCGCTCCCCAACGAATCCCCCCGAGGCGACTTCACGTTAATGCGGACGATCGACGGGTCGGTCTTCGCCACGAGATCCGGAAGAGCCATCGTTCCAGCCCCGGCGGGACTGGCTGGTGTATTGTTCGTCGTGGCCCCTGTCTCCGCATTGGCCCCGCTGGGGTTGGTATTATTGGCCGTGAGTGAGGATCCCAACACAGCTGGGGCATTGGTGGGCAAAGCGGTGGGGGCGGCATGGGCCGGAGCCGTCGAGACCGTCATCACCGGCTGGGGGGTGATCGCGGGAACGGGCGGGGTGGGAAGGGCGGGAGTCGAAACCGCGGGTTGAGTGACCACCGGTTGCGAGGGGGAGTCGGAACCGCTTCCACTACCGCGATTCACCATAAAGATCACGCCCAGTCCCAGGATGGCGGCGATCCCGCCTCCCACGGCGATCCCAATCATCACATGATTGGATCCTTCGTCCTCTTTTTTCGAAGGACGTGATTTGCGATTTTGACCGCGTGGAGCTGCCATGAATATCCCCCGAGAATGCTGACAATGAGAACACAGAGAGCAAGCAGTGGCGAACGCTGAGCCGATGTCATTCACAAAACCGGCCCGGAATCGAGCGAGGTCGTGCAACGAGTCTAGCCAGACCTCCCTAGAAATTTCAAATCTGAACTCCGGGTGTCAGCGAAAATTCGTGAAATCGATGCGGGCCGTAACTCACTCGTCCGTCTTCGTCTCCCGACTACCGACTCCCGACTCCCGACTCCCGATCGACATCTTCTCTGGTATTTGAAACTGGGCTTCTGTATAAAACGAATGTGAACTTTCGCTCCGCACAACCGGCCCGCCCACTCCGGACCGGGGTGCGAGGCCGGTTTGTCGACTCTCCATTCTCCTGAAGGACTCTCTCATGAAACGTGTTGCTGCGGCTCTGTGTCTGTTGCTGGTTGCTGGTTTCGTCGTCGCCGAGGATGCCAAGAAGGATGCCCCGAAGACGGAAGCCAAGAAGTTTGCGCAGACATGCCCGGTCTCTGGGAAGCCAGCACTGGAAGACAAGTCGGTCGCTTACAAGGGTGGCAAGGTCTACTTCTGCTGTGAGAACTGCCCCAAGGCATTCGAGAAGGACACCGCCAAGTACGCCACGAAGGCCAATCACCAACTGGCTGCCACTGGCCAGGCCAAGCAGGCCACGTGCCCGATCTCCGGTGCCAAGCTGAATCCCGAGAAGACCTCCAAGGTCGGCGGCGTGGATGTGCAGTTCTGCTGCGAGAAGTGCCAGGCCAAGGTTGCCGAAGCCAAGGGTGATGCCCAGGTCGACATGGTCTTCGCCGAAGCTCCCTTTGCAAAGGCTGGGTTCGCCGTGCCCAAGGCCGAAACCCCCAAGAAGCCGTAATCTGAGATGGCCTGAACTCAGGCGATCACATCTTCGAGTTTCGCAATGCACACGACTTCCTCTTTGCGGAGTCGTGTGCATTTTCGATTGGCCTGGATGCCGTGGCGGCGGGCCTCGACGACGTACTGTTCGCGGGTCGTCGTGCTGTCCCGCAGGTCGTGGACATCGGCGTCCTCCAGCACCAGATACGCTCCGTCCTCACCGATCAGCGTGCCCAGAACGACGTACGGACTGGTCAGATCGATCACGACTTCTTTGTGACGCAGTGCGTCCAGTCCCCCGTGTGTCATGGGTTTTGCTTTCCCGCCGATGGCGGAGTGGTGGCCGACGCTTCGGTGACATCAATCATCTCGTCCGAATTTGTATCGAGTTGCTGGAACTGTTCGCGACTGCCCAGGAACTCGCGCCAGGTGATATCCCCGTCGAGATTGCGGTCCATCCGCCGGTACCACGCAGGGCCTTTCTCCTGGCTCCGCAAACGCGGCGTCAATGGCATGTTCGCTGTCATCGCATTGGGTGCAAAGGTCTGATTCCTCCCGAACGAGAACGTCAGCTTAAACCGGCTCTCCAGCTCCGACTGGGCCACTCGCTCGTCATGGTTCCGGTCGACAGCCTCCAAGCCGGTGAACCCTTCGCGGATCTCTCGCATGGTCAGGCGGCGGTCGACGTTCCCATCCAGTAGCTCGAACAGCGTCTTCCCCTCATCCCCGACCATCATTTCGATCCGGGCCTGAGTCGCGATGGCGTCGAACTCCAGAAACGGCGTCATCTCGTCCCGATACAGCATCCCATCCCCGTTGGCGTCGACATCCTTGAACGCGGCGGGGAGCTGCATCGAGGCGTACTCGGTCTCATCCAGGTATCCGTTCTTGTCGCGGTCCGAGGTCAGGAACCGAATGCGATACAGCTTGGTGGAGTCGGACTGCTCATACCT
>JAYTFV010000529.1:0-7367 GCA_043734065.1 Planctomycetota bacterium | reverse complement strand
TCTCGAACCGGACCGCCGACCGATGTTTGATTTCCTCCGCGATAAGCTGGCTGCACTCCGTCTGAAGGCCCGTCACGAACGTCTCGTGCAGGAGCAACTCCTGGCCCTTACCGAGACCAACGACTCCATTGCCGAGGACCCCGGTCGCTGGCAACCCGTCGGCGAACTCGGCGCGACGATGTCGGATTTCCAGCGGCAAGACCTCCGCAGCCGCGCCCGGACACTCGTCTCTCAAAATCCACACGCGAAGAATGTGCTGCGATTGCTGGAGTCCTACGTCACGGGGACGGGACTGCGGTTGTCGCATCTGGCCCGGCTGGGAACAACGGCCAACGACTCGTCCCCCGCGAGCGATCTGCTCGGCCTAGCGGACCGCTTGTGGGGCGACTTCCTGGCGGCGAACGTGACGCACTACTCCTTTCGCGAGCATGCCCGCCGCTCGTGGCGGGACGGCGAGTGCTTCCTGCGACGATACTCCGAGTATCAGTGGCCGCCCGCGGTGCGGTTCCTCGATCCCGAGACGATCGGCTCGTGCCCCGACTTCCCCGTCTCGCAGGGGATCCTCACCGACCCCTACGATGTTGAGTCGCCACAGGAATACCTGCGCATCGACCCGCTGCAAGGCGGCCTCGCCGAACGCATCCCCGCCAGCGACATCCTGCACACTCGCGTCGGCGTCGACTCCAATCAGAAACGCGGCGTCACCGTCCTGGCCCCGGTTGTCAGCACGCTCGATTGTTATGAAAAGTGGATCGAGACCGAGCTGCACGCCCGCAAGCTGCAAGCCTCGATCGTCCTCTGGAGAAAAGTCCAAGGCTCGCCGCAACAGGTTCAAGCGGCCGCTGACCCCAGCGGCTCCGGCCTGCCCAGCGGCCAGCGGACCGAGCGCTTCAAGCCGGGGTCGATCCTGACCACGAACCAGGCGACCGAGATCAAGTTCCTGCACCCCGACACCAACTTCGGCGACGCGGTGCCACTGGGTCGGATGCTGCTCTTGAGCATCGCCGCCGGGGTCGGGCTGCCGGAGTTCATGCTGACCTCGGATGCGTCCAATGCGAACTATGCGTCGACGATGGTCGCGGAAGGCCCGGCAGTCAAGCTCTTTCAGAACGAGCAGCAGTTCTTCTCGCAGGAGTTCACGCGGCTGTGGCGGTGGGTGATGGAAGTCGCCCTCCAGTTGGGACTGCTCCCCGGAAATTTCTTCGAACAGGTCGAGGCCGGTTGGACCTTTCCGCAACTGGTCACTCGCGATCGTCCGCGAGACCGGGAGGCCGATGCCCGATTGGTCGAACTCGGCATCCTCAGCCGGTCCGAGGTCGCCCGCCGAGACGGCGTCGAACCGGACCGCATGCAGTCCGAGCGGATGCAGGAGAAAGCTGCCGAACCGGTCTAATTGTCTGCCATCCGCCAGACCTCCGAAGTCTTCCGAGACTTCGGAGGTCTGTTCATGAGCGAAACTCTCCGCATCGGGAGGGCGAGGCATCGGGAGGGCGAGGCTTCTGCCGAGCCGCTCGTGCCAGACAACGTCTACTCTGGCTCGCGGCTCGGCAGGAGCCTCGCCCTCCCGAAGAGCCTCGCCCTCTCGGTCGGTGTTCGCCACCGACAATCGGGACGCACACACCCAGACATGTGCCCCATCAAGCCACAGTCGCAGCCGGGCGTGGGCCTCGTCATAATCAGGACTCTGCGGTTTCCTGGTCTGTGAGTGAGTGGTCGGTTGAACAACTTCCTTCGACGAGCCCTGTGTGGCCTCTGTCTATTTTGTCTGGTGTCTGCCAGTGCCGCACCTCTGCGAGCCGATGATCCTCCGTCGGCCGTGGGGTCGGTACTTAAGCTGTTGAAAAGCGGCAAGGTGCCACTCGCGCGGATTGGCAGCGTGGTCGAGATGGTCTGTACGCGAGGGAATGAGCAGGATCTGGCATTCGTCTTTCAGCAGGCCCTCGACGAGAAGACCTATGCCCCGGAGCTGCGGCGGAAGTCGCTCGTCTGGCTCAAGGACGCAGCGCTCAATCGCAAGACGCGGCCAGCGGACCGCACGGGACTTGTTCGACTCCTCGATCCGACCAACACCGATACCGAACTCCAGCTGCGCGCGATTGAGCTGGCCCAGGCGTGGAAGGATCCCGCGACATCCCAGTTACTGTCTCAATTGGCCCGCTCCCAGGACAGTTCGGACACGATTCGCGCGGCCGCTGTCTCGGCGCTGGTGATCGTCGATGCCGGAGTCGCGAAGTCGATCGCGGGAGAACTGCTGGCGGAGGGGCAGTCGTACCTCAACCGGGCGCTGGGAGTGGCAACGCTTGTGGGGATCGATCTGGCTGCCGGGGCGAAGGCGGCGGCGGCGGTACTCAAGTCGACCACTCCTGACGACGACCCGGCTCCAATCATCGACGTAATGCTCTCCCGCGAAGGGGGAGCCGCCCAACTCGGGGCAGCCCTCCAGGCCACGCCGCTTCCGCAAGACGTGGCCAAGCTCTGCCTGCGGCGGGTGTATGCTGCGGGTCGCAGCGACGCGGCTCTGCTCGACATCCTCGCCCCTCAAGCCGGTGTCAGTGCCAAACCCGTCAAGCTCTCGCCCGAACAGATTACCGCCCTCGCCACCGCCGCCGCCGAGAAGGGCAACGCCGCCCGAGGCGAGCAGGTCTTCCGCCGCAACGACCTCAGCTGCCTGAAGTGTCACGCGGTGAACAAGGCCGGTGGCCAGATCGGCCCGGACCTGACTCCGGTCGGGGCGAATTCGCCGATGGAGTATCTGGTGAATGCGTTGTTTGATCCCGATGCCCAGATCAAGGAGGCGTTCATCACCCGCACGGTGACGACCCTCGAAGGCCGCGTGTTTCAGGGGATCACCGTCGACCGCACCGAGCAGAAGCTGGTCTTGCGAAATACGGAGAGCCAGTTGATCGAGATTCCGCTCACTGACATTGACGAGGAAGTCGAAGGGAAGTCCCTGATGCCCAAGGGGCTGCCGACGCTGATGACCGAGAGCGAGACGCTCGATGTCCTGAAATTCCTGTCGATGTTGGGTAAGCCCGGCGAATACGAGGTCCGTTCGACGCAGCGGTTTCAGCGCTGGCGGTTGCTCTATCGGCCCCAGCCGGAGCTGCTGGGTGAGGTGCCGAATCTGGTGATCTTCGAGACGGAGATCCTGGCCCACGGGCTGTGGAGTTCGGCCTATTCGCTGGTGAACGGGACGTTACCGCTTGACGAGATTGCCAAGTCGCAGAAGTCGCCGGTGTTCTATCTCCAGGGGGAGATCGAAGTCGTCGAGGCGGGGAGCGCGAAGTTGAACTTCGATTCCGTTCAGGGGCTGACCGTCTGGCACGGCAAGGAGATCGTCGAGTCCCCCGCCGGAGCGAAGATTGAATTGGCCCCGGGACGGCATGCGATCACCCTCCGGGTCGACACCGCCGCCCGGAAAGAACCCAATCTGCGTCTGGAACTTACCCGCCCGGAAGGCACTACCGGGCAGTTCCAAGTGGTCGACGGGCAGTAGAACTGACCGTGGGATAGGCTTCCAGCCTGTCAGTCTCCACGTGGGTCCCCCAACAATGCGAGTCAACGCCCTCGCCCGTGGCACCCGGCGCGATATGCGACTTCCCTCCCGCCCGTGTAGACTTCCTCTGGATGAAGATGATTTTGCAATCGAGGACTTCGGGCGCATCTGAAAGAAGGAGGACAGCAGCCATGCTGGACCGATGGAAAGCTTGGTTCGGCTGGAAAGGACTCAGCGACGAACAGTTTGCCAAACAGCAAGCCGACTTGCTGGCGAAGACGCCCGTCCCGGTGATGTGGCTCTTCGGCAAGACAGGCAGTGGGAAGACTTCGATCGTCCGGTATCTCACCGGGGCGACCACAGCAGTGATTGGAAATGGGTTTCGACCCCAGACGAAGACCTCCGTGCGGTATGACTTCCCCTCGTCCCAAGAGCCGATCGTGAGGTTCCTCGACACGCGAGGACTGGGGGAAACAGCGTACAACCCGGACGAAGATATCGCGGCGTTTGATGCTCAGGCGCACGTGATCATTGTCGTCGTGCGGGTGATGGATCACGCCCTGGACGAGATCGTTGAGTCGCTCCAGCGAATTCGTGCGGCCCGTCCCAGCTTGCCCGTCGTACTGGCACTGACCTGCCTGCACGAAGCCTATCCCATGCAGCAGCATCCCGCGTCTGATCCATTTCATTCAGACGCTGCGATCGAGTCCGCGACCAGCCGCATGACGGACTTCTCCGCACTGGGATTGAACCCCGTCCTGGCCCGATCACTCCTCGAACAGCAACGGCAGTTTGAGGGGTTGGTGGACCGCATCGTGCCCCTGGACCTCACTCCCCCCGAGGAGGGTTATCTCCCGCCGGACCTGGGAGGTGATCGACTGGAACAGGCCTTGATCGAACTGCTCCCGGCAGCCTGCCGCCAAGTGATTCTGCATCTCGAAGACGTACGCTCCTCACTGCAAGACCTGAGCGAGAAACGGGCACTCCCCATGATTCTGAAGTACAGCAGTCTGGCCGCCACCGCTGCGGCCGTGCCTCTGCCGTGGGTGGACATCCCGCTGGTGATGAGCTTGCAGACGCGGCTGATCTACGTGCTGGCCGAGCAGTACGATCAGAAAATGAATGTGGGGATGCTGACACAGATGGCGGGGGCCGTCGCGGGACAGATGGCGTTGCGATTCGCGGTGAAGGCCCCCTTGAAGCTGATCCCGTTCCTGGGACAGACGGCCAACGCGGCGATGGCCTTCGCGTACACCTACTCGCTGGGGAAGGCGTGCTGCTGGTACTTCGGTGAATGTCGACAAGGCAGTACGCCATCGGCGGAAGCGCTGAAGGAGGTCTGGGGCGAACAACTGCAACAGGCGACGGAGCGTTGGCGGGGGCACCGAGGCCGGACGACATAATGCCGCTTCGGAACTGGTGTTCACAGAAAATGCCACATAAAGCAGGAGGGAGGAATACGAATCTTCACTGATCGACACTGATCCAGAATGCCACAGGGGTCACGATTAGTGTTAATTAGTGAAGATTAGTGTTCCAGAACTCCTCCGTGAACATCGATTCTGAAACCGCTCTCTAGCCTGTCGAGAACCGCAGCAAACTTCCGAAGTCTCTGAAGACTTCGGAAGTTTTCGGACCCACCCACTCTCATTCTCTCATTCCTTCCCAGGAACTCCCCATGATGCCCCGCTGGCGTTTGATCCTGATCGCCGTACTGGTCCTGTTGCCGTTTGTGCTGCTGGTGGGCATCGGATTGTGGATGGCGGTGCAATCGGGACATTGGCTGTGGTTGTCCTGGATGATGCCAGTGAGCTGGGGAGCCGCCTGGCTGTTTCTGCGCAGTTCTCGTCAGCAGGAACTCCCGCTACCCGAGATCGGTTCTCGCATCCACTGGACTCCTCAAGATCAGGCCGCAGCCGCCATTATCACCGCCGAACAAAGTCGAGTGGGAGAGGCGTCCGCCGAACAATTGATTAATCCCGAATTCTATCAGCAGTTGACGATCGACCTCGCCACGAAACTCGCCCGGCATTACCACCCGAAATCGACCGACCTGCTCGGTTCCCTGTCACTCGTGGAGTTGCTGACGGTCTCTCATCTGGTCTCCGAAGACCTGGAGGTCTGGCTGCAAGCGTACGTGCCGGGGAGCCATTTAATTACTGTTTCGCAGTGGCGCAAGCTGGGGAATGTCCCCGCCTGGTGGAACGTGTTGAGTAATATCGGAACGATCGCGTCGGTCGCCTGGGATCCGACGAAGATTCCCCGATTTCTGGCCATGCGGGGAGCGGGCGACCCCCTGATCAGTCAGGTGAAGTCCAACTTACTGGGAGCTTTCTGCCGGTTTTATATGCAACGGATCGGCTATTATCTGATCGAACTGAATAGCGGTCGACTGCGTGGGGGTTCGTCGCGCTATCGTCAGACCATGGAGTCGATCAATCCCACCGAATGGCCCCCGCGCAGTGCCGACGCTTCCGGACCTGCGGAGGCCCAGCCCACCAGCGTCACCGTGACGATCGCCATCGTGGGACAGGTGAAAGCGGGCAAATCCAGTCTGGCCAATTGTCTGTTGGGCGACCAGCGGGCTGCCGTGGACGTGCTCCCTCTGACTCGCGATGTCACCCGGTATGAACTCACCGGAAGTGCAGTCACCGAACGTGCCACCGACCGGCTCATCCTGCTGGACACTCCGGGGTACAGCGATGCCGGGTCGACGGCCGCACAGAAGCAGGCCACCCGCGAGGCGGTCCAACAAGCCGACCTGGTCCTGCTGGTCCTGGCTGCCACGTCGCCCGCCAAGCAGGCCGACGCGGAGATGCTGGCCGACATGAGCCAGTGGTTTCAGGACCATCGTCAACTGAAACCACCCCCCGTGATTGGAGTCATCTCCAAGGTCGACGCGCTCAGCCCGCTGCTGGAATGGGCCCCGCCCTATCACTGGGAGGAACCGTCCCGACCGAAGGAACACTCGATCCGCGACGCCGTCGATTACGCGACGGAGACGCTGGGGACCAGACTCTCCTCCGCAGTGCCCGTCGTGACCGATCGAGAACACGGAAGAATCTACGGGATTGAAGAATGGCTGTTGCCCACGATCGCCCTGTACCTGGACGACGCCCGCGCGGTCTCGTTAGTGCGGACACTCCACCAGGAATACGACCAGCAACGCACATGGCAGGTCGTGTCACAATTCATTCGAGCCGGTCGCCACATCCGGGACGCCGTCCGTACCACTGCCCCCCCGCCAGCGCCATAAGTCGGAGGTGTAGCGCGATCCCCCTGCGGGAAGATGGTTCATATCGTGAGTGTCTCCCAGCGCAGCACAGCCGCAACCAAAGTGCGAAGCTATCCGCCATCGGCCATCCTTGGACCACGGCTCTGCACCCCGAAGGGGTGATCCACCACAGCCCAGGGTCGCGACGCAGGAGCGCACCCTGGGAAACGTGACCCAGCGAACCCCAACCCTGAAGGGGTTGCACACCCGCATGCCCTGTGGAGAACCCCTTCAGGATTCATTCTCCGTGGGCGTGCTGCCCCAGGGTGCGCTCCCTGCGGTCGCGACCCTGGGCTGTGATGTGTGACCCCCTTCGGGGTGCAGAGTCTGGCTCCGCTGAGGAGTGGTTTCTGGCTGACGGCTGACGGCTGACCGCTGATCGCTGACGGCTTCCCCTTCGGTGGCGGCTCGGAGACTGCGCTGGGAGGGGTTCTCCACGGCGAGGGCGGCCCGGCGATTTCGGAGAAATCGCCGACAATGGGACGGGACGCCTCGTCCGACATCGCCCATACGCATCAAGTTAAGGAATCTGCTCTGGCGTAAAAACGGGAAGTTCCTTCTCCTTCTGGGGTTGTGGCGCAACTCACCGAACTGGAA
>JAYTFV010000528.1:0-6157 GCA_043734065.1 Planctomycetota bacterium | reverse complement strand
TTCCAGTTCGGTGAGTTGCGCCACAACCCCAGAAGGAGAAGGAACTTCCCGTTTTTACGCCAGAGCAGATTCCTTAACTTGATGCGTATGGGTGTCGCTTCGCTCAACCACCGGCTAATTGCTGGCATCCCTCCGGGATGAACCCGCCACACTGACCACTGACCACTGACCACTTCCCCTACTGCTTCGCCCCGTACGTGTCAGCGATCTTCGTCGTCGCCTCCAGCACCTGCTCCTGGCGCGATTGCAATGGCTCGCAGCGCTGCGTCCGCTGGTCGGGAGTGATCTTCTTCGCCACCACCAGATCGTCGATCCGCTGCGTCTGCGACTGCAACGAGACCTCCATCTGACGCACCATCTTGAGTTCCGCCAACAGCTTGTTCATGTTCCCCTTACAGCCCTGGCACTGGCCCGATTCCCCTTCCGGGTTCGGCTTGCTGGCCTGCTTGAGGGCGCCGAGCAACCCTTCCAGGTCGGCCTCGATCTCCACTTCCTGGAGGACCACTTCGTCATTACCGAGGCCACCCCCGAGTTGATCGCGGACCATCTCCATCTTAGCCACGATGTCCCCCAGCGCGGTCGGAAATGCCACGCTGAACTCCGTCAACACGCACAGGTCAATGCAGTCGTTGGCCAGCGTGATGATCTGCTCTTCCGAGTCGGACAACCGCTTTAGCGAGGCCACCGCGGGTGCCGACCCTTCCGCAATTCGCGGGTGTAATTTCTCGGTCGTTTCGCGGACCTGCTTCTGCATCACGATCATCTGGGCCAGGTGCTCCATCACCTGTCGCCGGACCAGCCCTTCCAGTTCCTTTTTGAGTTGCTCTTCGGCAGCCGCCAGATCTTTGTCGGCTTCCTTGAGCTTCTTGACGGCCTCCTCCTGCGACGGAGCGGCGGCTGAACCTTCACCCTTGCCGAGGCTGCTGCCCGCCTTGCCCATCGACCCGCTCGCGGCCCCGATGGCCCCGGCGGCCCCCTTGGTCAATCCGCCGAATTCTTTGACGAGTTGTTCGAGGTCATCCGCCTTCCGCTGGTTGCGTTTCTCCGACGGTTCCATCGCCT
Source organism: Planctomycetota bacterium (assembly GCA_043734065.1). GTDB lineage: Bacteria > Planctomycetota > Planctomycetia > Planctomycetales > Planctomycetaceae > TH-plancto1. The sequence continues at coordinate 5,095 of JAYTFV010000528.1, read as the reverse complement.
TGAAGTCGCCGGGAGGAGCCTCCTTCTTCACGCCCTCTTCGGTACTCTTTTTCTGGGCCTGTTCGGCTTCGGTCAGCTTGGCGAGTTGCTCGCGGGCTGCGATCAACTTCCGCAGTTGCTCGAGTTTCACTTGCAGGCCGATGTCCGCCGTGAGCAGCAGCCGCTTGAGTTCTTCGAGCTTCTCGATCACTTGCTTCTGCTCGTCGGTCGCCCGATCGAGCTTAAGGCTGGAGAGCAGCGTGGCGGCTTCGCCCATCTGCTCCGCGATCAGGTGTTCGCGGGCCTTCTGCACGCCCATCAGCAGCCGAGCCGAGTCGTCCGGCTGGGACTCGCGGATCAGCTTGGCCAGTTCGTACATGCGTTCCTCCAGCTCTTTCATGTGAGCCTGGGCCTTGTCCTGCTCGAACTTGATCTGCTCTTTGGGTTCGACGGGCTTGGCCTTCTCCTGGGCCAGGCCGAAGCCGGGCAGGAGCAGCACCAACGCGAGTATGATTCTGCGCAACAGACTCTGCGACATTCTGTGATCTCCTGAGTGAATCGATGACATCTCTGAGACGTATTGGAGCCATCGCAAACTTCCGAAATCTCGACAGACTTCGGAAGTTTTCCGGGTGGCTCTTACTTGTCAAAGATCTTGTCGACTTCTTTCTGGCGTTGTGGTTCGGTGTTCTTCTTCAGTGCTTCCGTCTGCTGACGGACCCTCGTCTCCAATTTGATGACGGCATCCACTTGGTTCACGATGTCGATGAAGCTATCCCATTGGGACATATTCTTCAGTATTATGTCGAGATCCGCCACTATTTTCTTCTGTTGAACACCAATTTCGTCCAAACCTTCACCGGGGGCCAGAACGAGGGCTTCCAGGTTCTGACGCTGGGCCGGAAGCTCCGTATCTCCCAAAGCCCGCAGCGGCTTGATGATGATCGTCGAGATCAGATCCCACGCCTCCTCGCCGCCCAGCTTGTTCAGCTGCATTTCGACGAGGGTGGCTTCGAGGCCCTGCGTGACTTGACCGACCTCGCGTGTGATGACCTGATGCTGGCGGGCGATGGTGCGGGCGTCTTCGGCGATGACGGCAAAGGGGATTTTCGTGGTCAGTTCGTCGGCCTGATCGCGGGCCTTTTGCAGGCGGGACCGCAGTTGCTGCTGCCGCAGGAGGATCTCCCGGAACAGTTCTTCCGACTTGACGATGCGGAACACCACCGGGGCCGAGCGGGTCGTCTGGCGTCCGAGGATGCAGTCGTCCTCGGCACTGGCCGTGATGACGAGGGTCTGGCCCGGTTCGAGCTTCATGGCCGAGAGTTCAACGCGGTGTTCCTTGTCGACTTGGGTTTCCCGGGCCGGGGTGGCCGGGCCGTAGAGGACTTGGTCGACCTGGGAAGTCGGTGGGGCGGCGAGGGGAGGAGTGTCTGAAATCGCGGGAGCCGGTTCCGTCTTCGCGGGTGTCTCCGCGACGGGCTTCGGAGTTTCGGCAGCGGGCGGAGCCGCCGCCTCGGGCTTCGCAGGGTCAGCAGGCATCGGTGTGTCCGTTGGCTTCGCAGGGTCGGCTGGCTTTTCACCGTCCTTATTCTCGCCGTCCGGCTTCACGTCAGGCTTCGGGGTCGCCGGTGGCAACTCCTCATCCACCGGCTTCACTGCACTCAGCGCCGGAATCGTCAGATGAACCGCCGCACTGTGTACCCCGAAGTCATCCCGCACACTGATCGTGAGCGGAATCGTCGCCTCCGGAGTCACCCGCAAACGCACGCCGGAATGCCGCATGCTGAGACGGGGAGCCCGGTCGGGAAGCTCACCGATACTCACCGTTTGCGGATGCGACTCCAGCCCCGACTCCTTCGACACCAGCACGATCCGCAGCGACACGGCCTCTTTGTGGACCCAGTCGACCGAGTGCTTCAGCGCGTCCTGCTTCTGGAACCCCGTGATCGAAGTCGAAGTGGTCTCGACCTTGACCGTGCTGCATTCGACATTGGTCTCGAACTCGAAGTGAGCCTTCGTCTGCGGCGAGAGCCGGACCGCGCTGGCGCTGTTGTTAAAGTCATACGTCTTCGGCGCGGAGTCGCGCGGTCCCTGGGCTTTGAGCGTCATGCTGACAATCTTCGGGCGGTCGACCGGAGTGATGCGGAACGGCTCGGCCCGGCCATCGCCGCCCCACACTTCGACCCGGCTCGTCTGCTGCTGCGGAGGCATCTCCAACCGAAAATCCCCCTCGGCGAACTTTTCCAGCGTGAGGGTTTGCGTCTTGCCTTCCGTGGGACGCAACCGCATGTGAACCGTCTGCGTCGGTTGCTTCTGGTCGATGACTTTGACCTGGAGTGTGAACACCTCCCCGCGCGGGACTTGCAGCACCCCAGCGCGAACGCCGGACACCTCGAGTTGAGTCGACCGGGGCCACGGGCGATCTGACCCCGCGAACCACCGCTGCGCCCACAACTGGGCTGTACTCGGAAACGCCAGCGCGATCCCCGCCGGAACCAGCAGCGCCGCCACCGCGACTGCCGCAGCTGTCCAAAGATGCCGTGAATTCAGGGCCGCTTTGAAGTTGATTTGGGCCAACGAGGCAGAGCTGGCCCGGACCGCGATGTCTCGCATGGCCGCCGATTCGCCGACCTGATCCGGGTTGCCCTCGACGAGTTGCAGCACGCTGGCGACCTGCGACGCTAGCGGGACTCCCGACCGCTTCTGGTCCAGAGCAGCTGCCACATCAATCGGCCCGAGCGGAAGTCTCCACGGACGGACCACGAACCAAAACAGCACCGCCCCCGCACTCCCCAGCACCACGCCCCAGTAGATCAGCCGGGCCGTCAGTGACAGATCGAGCCACCAGTCGAGGCCCAGACTCAGCAACAGCAGACCGACGGTGACGACCAGCGTCCGCGCCACCCCATCCGCCAGGAAGTGCCCGAGCAACGCTCGCCGCACCACATTCAGGCGTGCCGCCACCTCCGCTCGCAGGGAGGTGAGAGAGTTCGATGATGAGGAGTCATTCGCCATGTTGGATGTCACCGTAGGACGGGCTTTCCAGCCCGTCCCTGATCGACGTGTACGGTCAAGAATGATGTCGCATCGAAAGTGGCAGCGGGACGGGCTGGAAAGCCCGTCCTACGACTTCAGATCAACCGCACCCGTTTGCGGATCACCCACTCCATGACCAGCAGCAGGAACAGGCCCACCCACAGGATCGGAGCATCCCAGATTTCCTGACGGTCTTCCAGCACCCGCGTCACTTCGCCGATCTTGAACGCCTCGGCCAACTGCTTCACCTGCGTCGCATCGAGAACCTTGCCGCCGGTGAGGGTCGCCAGCGGTTCCATCCGGGCGCGGTCGATGCCGGGGTTCTCGTACTCGGCATTCGGCATGCGCACATCGATCGCCAAGGTCGCCGCGCGGGCCACGCTGCCCGCGGTCTCGTCTCCCATCCAGACGCGGACGAGGTACTGCCCCGGATCAGTCGCCGGGAAGCTGACTGCGAACTCGCCGGGGCCGCCGGTCGGGGAGAGCGTCACCGACTCGGGGTCGCCCTCGCCATGTTCGATGTCGCCATGCAGCGAGTCCAGCCCCGGCTCCATCTCCGCCGGATCGAGGAAGCGGGCGATGACCTTGATCGGGCTGCCGGGGGTGTACGTCGCCTGCGGGGTCGAGAGCCGGAAGGGGTAGGCCCCGCCGAGCTGCTTGCTCCGCCCGGCCCGGTCGACGACGCGGGCCCAGAACCCGTCGAACGTCTGCTCGCTCAGATACCGCCAGCGGTATGTGCTGTCGAACGAGATGAAGAGTACGCGCCCCGGCCCCACGAGTTGAGTCGCCATCAGGACTTCGGGACCGTATTCATTACGCATGCGCGGGTCGCCGTGGACCGCCAGCACGGTCGCTCCCGGTTTGGCCTTCGTCACCGGAAAGTGCCAGAACATCCCCGGCAGGCTCTCGATGATCTTCTCATTCTCTTCGCGTCCGTCCGCAAACGTGAAGATCGGATCGCTCAGACCCGACTCCGTAATCTGAAACTTCCACGGCTCGCGGGCACTCAGCTTGATCTGCACCTCCGACCGGAACAGACCCGGCTCGCGGATGACCGGCAACAGATTGAGCCAGGTCATCAATGGGTCGAGGGCCTTGTCGAACGAGTTCGCCGTGTTGATCTCGCCAGCCACATAGGCCAGACCTCCGCCCGCCTTCGACACGAAGTTCGTCAGCATCTCCGGGAAGTTCGGCGGCCAGGCATTCGGGTCGGGGTCGTAGAGCAGCACGCAGTCGTAGTCGTCGAGTTCCTGCTGCGTGACCGGCAGGCGGCGGATCGGCACATCACCGAGATGTTCGTAGTCGTCGTCGGCGTTCTGCAGCCAACTGGAGAGTTCGATCTTGCGGTCGCGGTACAAGGCGTTCTTGAGGAACTGCACCTCCGGGAACGCCGAACCCGCGATCAGCAGCACATGCAGCCGGTCGCGGACGACGCGGACCTCGGTGTGACCGCGATTGTCATCGGTCGAGAGTTCGGGACCGGCGTCCTCGACGGTCGCGCGGAACTCCAGCTTGGTCGGCGCGTCTTCGGTGAAGTTGAAGTCAACGGTCTGCAAGGCTCCATCGATCCCGAGGATCACATCCTGCCGACCGATCTCTTCCCACTGCCCCCCGTTTTTGCGGCGTTCGAGCAGGACGCGGGCGGCCTGGTCCTGCAACCCGCGGGACTGCATATGCACGGTCAGGCGATTGGTGTCGCGGATCAGGGCCACCGGGTTGGCCTCGACATCAGTGATCACGACATTGCGCGGCCCTTCGGGAGTTCCGAGGATCAGCGAAGTCACCGGCACCGACTTAGCTGCGAGGTCCGGCCCGACGGTCTCGGGGGCCTCACCCGAGGTCGACCGCCCGTCGGTCACGAGCAGCACCCCCGCCAGTGGCAGACCGCTATAGGCCAGTTGAGCCTGCCTGAGTGCAGACCCGATCGCGGTCGATTGGCCCGATGAAGTGATCGTCTTTTGGGTGTTGAAGTCGGGGGCCTCGTCGCGCAAGCGGTCGGAAAACGTATGCACATGCACGATCCGCTTGCCATCCAGCGAGAGCGTCTTCAGCAACTCGGGCGAGAGGACTGTCCGTGCCA
>JAYTFV010000527.1:0-3213 GCA_043734065.1 Planctomycetota bacterium | reverse complement strand
ATCGCTTGCGTGATCGAAGCGAGGTCGCGTTCCAGCGGGCGCGGGTACTTGGACAGATCCTCCTGCGGCGCGAACTGCGACGGGTTCACGAAGATCGTGACCACCACGAAATCGGTCCGCTTCCGGCACTCTTCGATGAGACTCACATGCCCGGCATGCAAGGCTCCCATCGTCGGAACGCAGCCGATGGTGCAGCCGGAGAGGCGAGCTGTGGCGACGGCGTGTCGCAGCTCGGGGATGTGGCTGGTGAGGGTGAATTCGTTGGCCCGGGTCATGGCTTGTCTGAAGGAGAGGAGGGGAGGAGGGGAGGAGGTACGGCGGGTAATTGGATGCCGGGGGTTTCTGCGTTTTGCACATCGGCTGTGTAATGAGTGACGACGTTGTTGTGCCAGCGAGGGGCGAGGGGACCGGAGAATTCGACCTTGGCGGTCAGGAGTCCTTCGATGTCGAGGTCGGTCGGGTCGAGTGGATTGGACTCGCTCCCCGGCTCGGTCCGAGTCGCGACATAGGCCGAGTCCCCGGCCAAGTATGAGCCGTTCGACTCGATCTTCACGTCAGGTCGCCAACGGGCGCGGAGTGGTCCGATCGCTTCCACCACCGCGATGTCGGGACGCAGAGCGAGAACCGATTGTCGCAGGTCGATGACGATCGGTGTTTGCCGTTGAGGGGTCAACTGCTGCTCGCACAACAGCGGGCCGGTCTCGCGCAGCGTCGTGCGAAGCAGACTCATCCGCAGCGTCCGCACGCCCGGTGTCGAGAGCAACTCGCACACCGGGCCCGTGCCCAGACACGCGGTGTCCTGGAGTTGAATCGACTGTGGCACCGAGTCGCAACCGAGGATCGTTCCGCCTCCCACGCACAGGCAGCGCGAGAGTTCGATCTCGCCGGGTTGGATGTCGTTCTCGTCGAGGCGTCGCCAGCGGATCGCGACTCGCTGGGAATCAATCGCAGCGTCCATGAGTGTCGTCTTTCGCTCTGCGAAAGAACGCCCTTTCGCGGAGCGAAAGGCGACACTCCCGACAGTCGCTTCTGTGCCAGCCGTCAGCGGTCCGGAGTGAAACTCGCATCCGGTGGCGATCAGAATCTGCGAATCGACCGAGAGCAGCGGAACATCCGGCAACCCATTCGCGGTTCGGCGGATGATGACGTTCTCCAGTACGACACGCTGGGCCGCGAGTCGGAGCGGTTGGTCGCCGACTTCGATGACCGGACGAAGTCCCTCAACGCCGGTGATCCGCAGTTCGCCGACGGCAGAGTGAGTCGAGGCCGCGTAGGGACCGGCATTGTCGAGGATGATCCGGCCGGAGTGCTTTCTGGTCTCCTGTGGAGACGGAGCGGAGGCAGTGGTCTTCAACGGAGGTGGCAGTGGTGATGGTTTGGTCGGTGTCGGTCGCTCGATGTCTTCAGAAGTCTGCTTCGCACTCAACAGCCTTCCCGCGGAATCAAACAGCGACCGCCCGGCCCCCGGAAACAGAAACAGCCCCACCGCTCCGAACAGGACTGCAGCTGTCAGCAGCGATTGCATCGCGGCTGGCTTCTTCGTGCGACCAGATCGTCCGAGCCGCACCGGGACCATCGACTGGAACGACGCCTGGAACTGGCTCGACCTCGCCCGCCCGCGCGCGAGGCTGGCCCCGCATTCGCGAGACGCCGCAGCGAAAGAAGCAAACCGCTCGGTCGGATGCTGGGCCACCAGCCGCAGGATCAGTTGCGCCAGTGCGGGCGGCGTGTCGGGGGCTATCGTGCGGATGTCGGGAATCGAACCGGATGGGTGGGCGGCCAGTTGCTCGAGGCGATCGGCTGTGAGGTACGGACGCCGCCCGGCGAGGAGTTGCCACAGCAGGCAACCGAGGGCGTACATGTCGCTGGCGGAGTTGCGAGCGGTGCGGCCTCCGATCAGCTCGGGGGCAATCCCTTCGAGACAGGCGATCGGCAACGTGTCGTGAATCGTGACCCAGGGATGGACAGCCGCCAGCAGTCCGGCGTTGATGAACTGAATGCGCCCCGCTGGCCCGAGCCAGACATTGCGGAGCCGCACGTCGCCGTGGAATGTCGCGGCCTGTTCGAGTCGGGCGAGGGCTTCGAGAGCCTGGCGGGCGATCTCCTCGACGACATCGGCCGGGAACCGACCTCTTCGGACGAGCAGATCATCAAGCGGTTCCCCGCTCGGTACGGCACTGACAGCGACGAGTGATTCGGCGTCTTCTTCCACAGCCGTCGCGAGGCACAGGTGGCGGTGCGTGAGCTTCTGGACAACAGTCAGGTGCCGCCCAAATCGCTCGCTCGCCGTGTCCCGCTCCGACTCCCGCAGAGGCAGCACAGCCAGCGCCACCGGTTTGCCGCCCGCCAGCGGTTTCGCCCGATACCGCACCGGCCAGCCATCATGCGGCAGCCGATCGACCAGCACGAACGAGCCAAGCTTCAGCGACTCGGGATTCAGAGCCAGGCGTTTCGCCTGAAACGGCGTCAGCACTTCGCCCTGCACGAGGGCATCAATCCAGACCGAATCAAACGCGGGCAGGTCGCGGACCAGATGGCGAATGTGTTTCTGACATGCGCGGAGATCCCGGGCTGTCGCCAGGTTCAGCGACTGCAATAGATGGACCAACGCTGTCGAAGGGGGCTCGATCGCCATTCCGTGGCACCTGGCTGGCTGATGCTCCTCGCTGGTCCTCCGTGAACCGCGTGTCAGCCGTCGCGGGTTATCGCAGAAACGGGGAATTCCAGGAACAGGAAATCCCCGGATGTGTGGCCAGGGGGTGCGAGACGCACTTTGCACCCTCGACCCATGAATGCTCCGTTCTTCCGCCCCGAAGGGGCAACGACAAACCAGCCCAGGGCAACGCCCTGGGAATCGAGTCCGCTCGCTTGGCAAGCCCTGAAAGGGCGGCACAATGCTGCTCTGTTTCGCCCTTTCAGGGCTGAGACCGTTTGAATCCGGTGACCTGGGGCGGCGCTCCCGTTGGTCGCTCTGCCCCAGGCTGATATGTGGGTGCCCCTTCGGGGCGGAAAACCATGCGATTCGTCAGGTGATGCCTGAAACGGAATCGAAAAGTGCGTCTCGCACCCGGCACCCTGGCCATGCTCCAATCGATCTTGAGTCAAAATCGGGATTGGGATATGACTCCCTTCCTCACCACCCGGAGCCGGTTCTCGCTCCCTCGCTCCCTCACTCCCGATCTCCCTCACTCCCTTTCTCCCCCCGGAGGCGAC
>JAYTFV010000526.1:0-9302 GCA_043734065.1 Planctomycetota bacterium | reverse complement strand
CGCGAAAGGGCGTTCTTTCGCGGAGCGAAAGACGACACTCGGAACGGACGTGGGCGTCCGTTCTACTTCCGACCTCGCACGGCTTCTCTACTTCCGATCTCGCACCGCCTCGACGCTCTGCCGCGCCACCACGATCTCTTCGTTCGTCGGCAGAGTCCAAATCTGCGTCGCGCTGTCCACTGCACTCAAACAGGCTTCACCCTTGGCCGTCTGGTTGAGCGTCTCATCTAAGTAGATGCCGGCGAAGTCGAGGTTCTTGGTGGCGTGAGTCCTCACCCATTGGCTGTTCTCGCCGATGCCGCCGGTGAAGACGATCGCGTCGGCTCCGTTCAGCACGGTCAGGTAGGCCCCGATGTACTGGCGGATGCTGGCGGCGAAGACGTTCATCGCTAGGGCGGCCCTTGCGTGGCCCTTCGCAGCTGCCTCCTCCAAATCGCGGCAATCGGCAGAGAGTCCGCTGATGCCGAGCAGCCCACTCTTGGACGAGAGGTCTTCCAGAATCTGCGGAAAGGTCTTTCCGGTGGCGCGCATGATGACCGGGATGGCGAAGGGGTCGAAGTCGCCCACGCGGTTGTTGTGAGGCAACCCCGTTTGCGGCGTCATTCCCATCGAGGCGGACTGCGACACTCCGCCTTGCATGGCACAGATCGAGTTGCTGCCCCCCAGGTGACACGAGATCACCTTGAGGTCGCTGCGTCCCAGAATCTGCCCCATTCGCGTGCCGATGTAGCGATGGCTGGCCCCGTGATATCCCCACCGGAGAATCCCGAGGTTCTCGGTCCACTCGTGAGGCACGGCATACGTCCGGTATTCCGCGGGCACCGTCTCGTGGAACCCCGTCTCCAGGGCGGCCACCAAGGGCATCTGCGGAAAGGCCGCTCGCAATTGCCGCATCGCTCGGGCGTAGGGCGGGTTGTGAGCTGGGGCGACATCGGCCAGAGCCTCCATCGCATCCAGCAGTTCGTCGTTGACGATCCGCACTCCACTCAGCTTCCCGGCGAAGACCGCCTTGAACCCGATGGCCGACACCTCGTCCACCGACTTGAGGCAGCCAGTCTCAGGGTGGGTGAGTTGCTCCAGGCAAATGCGGACAGCTTCAGCGTGATCGGCGATGCGGCGAGAGACATGCTCCTTCCGCCCGGCGATCTCAACGAAGCACGTTCCCTCAGCGTCCTGTCCGATCCGCTCGATGCCGCCGCGAGCCAACTGGCTCTCGTCGGTCATGTCGTAGAGACGGTACTTGAAGGAGGTGGAACCGAGGTTGGCAACGAGCACTTTCATGGGGGGAAGTTCTCAGTGTTCAGTTTTCAGTCGTCAGTCAGAGAGGTTCTTACACGTCGAATGAGACTGGCGAGCATCCTCTTGACCTCCTCGACATCAGTCGCGAGGGTTTGGTAGCTCTCGGGAGATAGGTATCCCAAATCTCTGCTCAAGATCAGGTGGTACTCTGTCTCACTTGCGGAACCGGCTGCAATGGTCAGAAAGCGAGCGAATTCACGCCCACCTCTCCCGCATCCCTCAGCGATATTGGCGGCAACCGACGAACAGCTGCGACGCAACTGGCTCGTCAACCCGAACAACTCCGCTTTGGGAAAATGTTGAGTTTCCCGATACACCCGCAAAGTCATCGCATGCGATCGTTGCCAAACGATGAGCGACCGGAAATCCTGCATGGACTTCATCCCTCTTCACTGACAACTGAAAACTGACGACTGACAACTTCCCTAGATGAAGTTCTTCATCAGGTTGGCTTCGGGGCGCGGGATCACGTGGGCGGAGATCAACTCGCCGACCTTGGAGGCGGCTGCGGCTCCGGCGTCGACGGCGGCGCGGACGGAGCCGACATCGCCCTTGATGACGGTGGTGATGTAGGCACCGCCGATGGGGATCTGCTTGACCAGAGTGACGTTCGCAGCTTTGAGCATGGCGTCGGCAGCTTCGATCTGCGCGATCATGCCCTTGGTTTCAACGAGACCGATGGCTTCGTTCATGGGATGGCCTTTATGTAGCAGAATTCGTAAGAATTCTGGTGTGCTTGGAGGGGATAGGAGACAGCAGAATTCTGACGAATTCTGCTACGGGACTAAGCGGGCGAGCTGCTGGCGGAGCCTTTCGGCTTCGGGATGACCATGACGAGTTCATCGTGCGGGCGAGGAATGACCTGCACGCTGACGACATCGCCGATCTTGCCAGCGGCACTGGCACCGGCATCGACGGCGGCCTTGACCGCTGCCACGTCGCCGGTGAAGAAGCCGGTGACCAGACCGCTGCCGATCTTTTCCCAGCTGAGGAACTGGACGTTCGCCGCCTTGAGGGCGGCGTCCGACGCTTCGATGAGGGCGATGAGACCTTTGGTCTCGATCATGCCCAGGGCTTCAATTTTGGCCATTGGGTTAACTCCAGGGGGGGATTTTCACCACGGAGGCACGGAGGCACGGAGGTCAGTCCGATGTCACCGGTCATTCGTGGAACAGGGGGTGGTGTCCGCATGGTTCAAGGGAGGAATGAGGCGGAACCGACTCTCATTTCCTCTCCGTGTCTCTCTGTGTCTCCGTGGTGAATCAGTGCTTGTGACAAGCACAATCCACGGGTTTGATCAGCTCGACTTTCGTCGCGTGTTCGAGGTCCACCGCGTTGCCTTCGTCGGTGTCGAGGTGTACCTCTAGCTTGATCTTCTCGTCGCCACCGCGCACCTTCAGGTTCTCCAACACGGTCGTGCAGCTCGGCGACTCGATTCGCAGGTGCATCGCGTCGCCGTTCTTGACGCCGTAGAAGGCCATCTCGGTGGGGTTCATGTGGACGTGACGCATCGCGCGGATCACGCCTTGGCTCAGTTCCAGGCTCCCAGCGGGGCCGACGAGCAGGGCGGCTGCGGAGCCTTTCACATCGCCGCTGATCCGGACGGGGATGTCGAGGCCCAGCGAGATCGAATCGGTGAAGGCCAGTTCGACCTGTGAATCGTCACGGCACGGGCCGAGGACGCGGACTTCGGGCAGCATGCGGCGGCGCGGGCCGACGATGGCGATGGTTTCTTCGGCGGCGAAGTAGCCCTCTTGGTAGAGCCACTTTTTAACAGTCAGCTTGTGCCCCTTGCCGAAGAGGATCTCGACATGCTCCTGGGTCAGGTGGCAATGCCTGGCCGAGATGTTCACGACGAGCGGATTCGGCTTGGTGGCCGGAGCCGCAGTGGCTCCGGTCATCTGCCGAGTCAGGACATCGCGGACGATGCGTTCGACATCTGTGCGGGTGATGGACATGGGTGAGAAGTTCTCAGTTGTCAGTGTTCAGTTGTCAGTGGGAGTTCTCAGTTCTCAGTTCTCAGTTCTCAGTTCTCAGTTCGAGGCAAAGATCCCTCTTCACTGAAAACTGAAAACTGACCACTGAAAACTTCCCTCACTCCGCAATCACCAGTTCAATCCCGTTCTTCTCGATGATCCGCCGCCACTCGTCGCTCAGGCCACTGTCGACGACCAGTTTGTGGACTCGGTTGAGGGGGCAGAGATGGACCAGTTCCGAGTGGCCGAACTTGCTGCTGTCGGTGGCCAGGATCACCTCGTCGGCGGCATCGAGCATCTGCTTCTGGGTTTCCACCAGCAGCGAGTTCTGGTTGAACAGCCCCGCTTCGGTAATCCCCCCGACGCTGAAAATCAGCCGCCGCACCTTCAGGTTCTGGAGGGCCTCCACCGTCAGCGGCCCGAGGACCACTCCCGTTCGCGGGTACAAGTACCCCCCCAGCACCACCAGATCGATCCCCGGCACCGTCATCAAGTGATTGATGATCGGGATGGAGTTCGTGACGACCTGCACTCCCTTGCCAGCCAGATGTTTCGCGACGTGGAGGGTCGTCGTCCCCCCGTCGAGCAGGATCGTCTCGCCGGGCTGGATCAGCTCGGCGACTTTCCTCCCGACCCGTTGTTTCTCACTCAGGGCCTGGTTCTGGCGGTCGTCGAAGGCGGGCAGAGCTTCGCCAACCCCCGCAGCTCCCCCACGTGTCCGGCGAATCTGCCCGGTTCGGTCAAGATACTCCAAATCCCGCCGCACCGTGCTTTCACTGACCCCAACTGACTCTGCGATCTCCTGAAGGCTGACAAACCCCTTGGTTTCGATGAATTCCCGAATGCTGCCGCGTCGTTGATCCAGCAACATCTGAGGCTTCTCCACCTGCCGAGTCTTGCCATCCCACCTAAATTCTGTCACGGACGTGACAGAAATCAAGTGAATCGATCACAATATTCCAGAAGTTGCCAGAATCGGTCCCTCCCCGTAGCCACATTCGCCAGAACGTGGGCTGCGTGGTGAAGACTTCCGAAGTCTCAGTAGACTTCGGAAGTCTGGCGACCGGGGGCCGCGAGTCCAGACCGGGGGCGCGACACCGAATCCCCGGTGTCAACTTGATCGGCTGGAAATCCCCCAAGGTTCGCCCTCACCCCGGAGGCCACTAGCGATTGCACCGACCGAGGAGTGGAAAGCGTTCTCCAGAGACCGGGAGGGTTACGCCGGTGGGGGAGAGTGGGAAGAGTCTGCGCAAAAATAACGTTTGTCGAGTGGGAGAATCGCTCTGCTTCGGAGATTTCGCGTCGCGACTCCGCGGGGAGGGGCAATCTTGATTCAGAGGGCTATCGCAAGAGATCGGTCATGCTGATCTCCAGAATCTGCGTCGGCGAAAGTGGCCACGAGATCGTTTGGCTCGGACCGTAGACCGTTTTCTGCGCGTACTTCCCGGAGCCTGCGTCCGGCTGCGCGTACACTTCGACCTGCGACTCCGGAAGATTAACGAGCCAATACTGGGGGATACCCGCCGTCGCATACAGCCGCTGCTTCGTGGAACGATCGATGCCGAGCGACGAATCCGCCACCTCAATGACCAACGGCAAGTCCGGCGGACCGGGATGTCGGTTGGCGTAGTCCTCTTCCGTGCCGCGCACCACAGCGATGTCGGGTTCCGGGGCGTTGATCTGGGTTAACGTGACGGGAAGTTGAATCTGGACATGCCAACCGGCAGATTCACACGGAAGTGTCAACACACGCTGCAAACGCTTGATCAGCAAAGCATGACGCGGAGTGTGGGTCATCAGATTCTCCCCGCGAGCACTGCGATCTTTGCGGACCAGGAGGCCATCTAACAATTCAATCGGATCGCCATCGTGCAAGATGCCGGTATCGATCATCAGTTGGTACTGTTCCACCGTGATCGGTACGAGCGGCAGGGCAGTTCCGCTGCGCACTTCATCCAGCAGCGTCATGGACATGGCGAAACTCCGTCGTCGAGAAATCCCCAGTCGGTCGAGAAGGGGACGAGTCAGTTTATGCTTGGGTGTGGCTCACTGTCCACGCGAGGATCGGAGGCTCGCTCCGCTGCTCCGCTTCGAAGACTTCGCGTCGCGGCTACAACGGAGGGAGCCCTTGATCGCGGGTGCATTCGCACAAAAGCGGTGTCCGGCCCCCTCCCCCCCGCGAGCCGCCTCGTGGGCAAGTGCAAGCTCCGGGGATCGACATCCACAAACAGACGCGGGTTCATGTCCGCAGAATACCAGAACGTGGGACACACCGCTCTCGCTCGTTCCCTCGTACCCAAAGCTCCAGATGGGGAACGAGAGGAAAGCCTGTCGAGATGCGAAGGCCCGGCTCTCGTGGCCGGATGTTTTCCGGAAATCTCCCCGGAATCTCCGGACAAAATGTCATCGACGGACGAATAGGGTGAGGGAGCGATTTCCGCCCCCTCTCCATCCCATGCTCACACAGTTGGAGATCACCATGCGAAAGTTTCTCACCCGTGCCATCCTCGCGCTCGCAGCCGTTTCGCTGCTGCCTGACGAGACGTATGCCAGCGCCCCGTCCTACAAAGGGACCGGATCAAAACCGAGTTCCAGCTACGTGTCAGGCTACAGACGCAGCAACGGCACCTACGTCCCAGCACACTACCGATCCACCGCCGACCGCAGCTTCCACAACAACTGGTCCACGAAACCCAATTCCAACCCGTACACCGGCAGCCGGGGGACTCGAATCACTCCGCCGAGTAGTCGATAACATGGCGGTGCGAGGAACGTGAGGAAAGGGGAGAGCGTGAAGGACAGTTCGACAGCGAGCGGCGGACGTAAGTCCGCCGTGCTGCTCGACGCTGAAGAGTTATCCCACCCGGTATTGTTCGATCGCGTCGCCCTGGCACGGGGGACTTACGTCCCCCGCTCGCTGTCTCTCGACGAGTGGGCGTCGTGTTCCATTCGTCTCTGGCTGACCGCTGATGGCTGAAAGTCAGGCAGACAGGCGATCAGGTGGCTGGTAGAATCGCCAGCAACCAGCAACATCAGAGACGTAAGATCGGAGCGAGGGATCCTTCATGCGCAAGAGTTTGAAACTGATCGTCGAGCAGCACTCGGACGGCTATGTCGCCTATCCATTGGGAATGAAAGGCGTCGTCGTCGGAGAAGGTGACACCTATCAAGACGCTGTGACGGATGTCACGTCTGCCATCGCGTTCCACATCGAGACGTTTGGCCCAGATGTCTTCGACGACGATGAACCGGTGCTGGAAGCATTCATCACGGAGACCGGGGTCACCGTCTGATGCCCAAGTTTCCAATGGATGCGCCCTTGGATCGTGTCCTGGCGACAATGGTCCAGCTTGGATTTCAAATCGTCCGCTCGGGTAACCATATTGCATTGGCCCGGCAGAATGACGACGGAACGCAGACACCCATGACGATTCCGAACCACCGCCGCCTGAAGGGTTCGACATCGTGAACGATCCTGACGCAATCCGGTATTTCCCGAGCAGACTTCCTGGACGCATACGAAACCAGCTAATCGCCCCCCCCCCCGTTGGAGTCCAGCCTTTCGGCTGCCTTTGGCGTGGAGAGCAGGCTAAAGCCTGAACTCCAACGTTCCAACTGTCGACAGCGAGCGGCGGATGTGAGTCCGCCGTGTTGCTCGACGCTCAAGTGCCCTTCCGCCCCGACTGGTTCGATCGCGTCGCCCTGGCACGGGGGACTTACGTCCCCCGCTCGCTGTCTCTCGACGAGTGGGCGTCGTGTTCCATTCGTCTCTGGCTGATCGCTGAAAGCTGACGGCTCCCTGTTTTTGACATTCACCGCTCCCGTCGATAACGTCCGGGGCTTGCGTTTCGCGTTCGTGGGTTCGATCAGGGAAGATTCCGGCATGTCGTCCGTTCTCAAAACCGGCAGCAGCTACACCGCCGATGACATTGAGGTCCTCG
The DNA here is from genome assembly GCA_043734065.1 of Planctomycetota bacterium. Classification (GTDB taxonomy): domain Bacteria; phylum Planctomycetota; class Planctomycetia; order Planctomycetales; family Planctomycetaceae; genus TH-plancto1. Next base: position 2,086 of record JAYTFV010000526.1, on the reverse strand, counting down.
AAGGGCTGGAGGCCGTGCGGCAGCGGCCCGGCATGTACATTGGCGGGCTCGATGTGCGGGGGCTGCACCATTTGATCTGGGAAATCGTGGACAACTCGGTCGACGAATACCTGGCCGGAGAGTGCGACCAGATCAAGGTCACGCTGCACAAGGACGCGGCCTCGCTGTCGGTCGAGGACAACGGGCGCGGCATCCCGGTCGACATCCACAAGAAGATCAAGAAGCCCGCCCTCGAAGTCATCCTCACCACGCTGCACTCGGGCGGCAAGTTCTCCGAAAAGAGCTACGCCCGCAGCGGGGGTCTGCACGGGGTCGGGTCGTCGGTGGTCAACGCCCTCTCCGAGGAGCTGGTCGCCACCGTGCGTCGCGACGGCTTCGAGTGGCAGATGCGGTTCAAACGTGGCAAGGCCACGACCCAGCTCAAACAACTCCGCCCCTTTCGCGGGCACGGCACCGAGATTTTCTTCCGGCCCGATGCCGAGATCTTCCGCCGCGTGCTGTTCTCGGGCGAGACGATCCGGCAGCACCTCGAAGATATATCGTACATCCACGGCGGCCTGAAAATCATCTTTGTCGACGAGGTGAAGAAGGAGACGATCGAGTTCCAGCACCCCGACGGAATCAAGGCGTACCTCGAAAAGATCATCCGCGACGACGACAAGAAGCCGATCCACGAGGGGGCCTTTAACGCCGAAAAGGACGAAGACAAGGTCCGCATCGAGCTGACCCTCCGCTGGACCGAATCGACCGATGACCAGGTCCGCAGCTACGTCAACGGCATCCGCACGCGGGGCGGCGGGACGCATGAAGCGGGACTGCGGTCGGGCGTGGCCAAGGCGGTGAAGAACTACATGGATGTCCACGAGATCAAGGCCAAGGGGCTGTCGATCACGCCGGACGACATGCGGGAGGGGGTGGTCGCCGTCCTGTCGGTATTCCACAACGCTCCCGAGTTTCAGGGACAGACGAAGGACAAGCTCAACAATGTCGAGTTGGCGTCGTTCGTCGAGGGGGTCGTGCGCTCCGGCCTGGAGTCGTGGCTCAACAGCAACCCGACGATCGCCGACGCCGTCATTGGCCGCATCATGCTGGCTGCCCGCGCTCGCGAGGCCAGCCGCGCCGCCGCCACCGAAGTCCGTCGCAAGACCCCCGGCAGCCGCCGCAGCTCCCTCCCCGGCAAGCTCCTCGACTGCCGCAGCGACAAGCCCGAAGAGTGCGAACTGTTCATCGTGGAAGGCCAGTCCGCCGGTGGCACGGCAGTTGCCGGACGCGATGCGAGAACGCAAGCTGTCCTGCCGCTCAAAGGAAAAATCCTCAACACCGAGTCGTTGACGATCAGCAAGATTATGGAGAATCAGGAAGTCAAAGACCTGATCGAAACGCTCGGCACCGGCATCGGCCCAAACTTCAATCCGCACCAGCTGCGGTATCACCGGATCATCATGCTGATGGACGCCGACAGCGACGGGTACCACATCAGCACGCTGATGATGACGCTGTTTTTCCGACACATGCGCGAGCTGATTACGCAGGGCCGCATCTTTCTGGCTCAGCCGCCGCTGTACAAGATCGAGATCGGCAAAGAGCGTCTCTATGCTCGTGATGATGCTGACAAAGAACGGATTCTCGCCGCGATTCCCGCCAATCGAAAGTTCGACGTCCAGCGGTTCAAGGGGCTGGGCGAGATGAATTCCGATCAACTCAAAGTGACGACTTTGCACCCGAAGACCCGCACGCTGCTGCGGGTCGACATCGACAGCGCCATCGAAGCCGACGCGATCTTCTCGCAACTCCTCGGCAAGGACGCCAGCGAGCGCTACCGGCTGATCATGGAGCAAGCGGGGGAAGCGGACGATCTGGATGTGTGAGGTTCCCTCTTCAAGAGCGGCACGGCGTCAGTCTGCCGAGGCGACCGTCTGGTCCACCCCGCTAGCCGTACGCCTCGAACACGGCGGCATCCAGTCCCTCGTGAATCTGCTTCAGCACCGTGTGTGCATCACGAAAGTAGGCACGCGGGCTGCTTGGCTGGGGTTGGGGGTTGCGGTTTCTCTCGGGACCAGAAGTGGTGCCAGGCGGAGGGTTCGCT
>JAYTFV010000525.1:0-3051 GCA_043734065.1 Planctomycetota bacterium | reverse complement strand
CGGTATGTATGACGTGCGGCTCATGCTCGACCAGCGTCCACTCGAAGCTCTTCTTCGTGCCGTACACGTCGAAGCTCTCGCGGTATTGCCGGGCCACGTCGTACAGGCACCGCCACACATGAGCTGTGATGTCGCTGTCCTTGAGCTTGATATGGCAGCTCTCCACCGCGAACTTGTTCCCTGACTTCTTCTGGATATCCTCCCGCACGGTCCCCGAGCCGAAGCAACTGACGTACTCGGCCCGCTTGTTCATCAGGCCCAGCACCGGGCTGACGACGTGGGTGGCGTAGTGCATCGGGATCATCCGTTCCCAGTAATCGGGCCAGCCGTCCATGTCTTGGGGGTGGGAAGCTGCGAGGTGCTGGATCTGGCCGAGTTCGCCCTTTTCGTACATCTCTTTAATGAAGAGGAACTCGCGGGAGTAGACGACGGTTTCGGCCATCATGTACTTCTTGCCGGTCGTAGCCACGAGGTCGCAGATCTTCTCGCAGTCGGCGACATTGGTGGCCATCGGGACGGTACACATCACGTGTTTCCCGGCCTTGAGGGCTTCCATGCTCATCCACGCATGGTCGGGAATCGGCGAGTTGATGTGGACGAAGTCGACCTTGGGATCGGCCAGGACATCCTCGTACTTGGTATAGCGGCTGGCGACGCCAAACTGGTCGCCGATCTTGTGGAGTTTCTCCTCGTTGCGCTGGCAGAGGGCCTGCACATGGGCCAGCGGGTGGGCCTTGTAAATGGGGAGGAACTCCGCCCCGAACCCGAGACCGACCATCGCGACGTTGAACTGCTGGCTCATGAGGTGACCTTCTATGGAAAACGGTGCCGCCGGAACCGGACGGCAAGACGGGAAACAGTGTACCGCCGGTCCCGGTGGGGGAGAAACGTGGCGGGATGTCGAACGGAATTCGGACGGGACAGGCGAGCCGGGCTGACGCCGCCCGGCTCGCCTGCGTCTTGCGTTGCGTGTACACCCGAATGCAAGTTCGCTACCAGACCGGTATCCTCTTCTGATGACAATCTCCCTCTCTCGAACCGAGGTTCCTGCTCATGTTCGGTGACTTTCAGGCTCATCTCGCTCAGCAGACCCAGGCCATCCGCGACGCCGGGCTCTACAAGGGGGAACGCATCCTCAGCAGCCCGCAGGCGGCTCATATACGAGTCGCGGGGGATCGCCCAGTCCTCAACATGTGCGCGAATAACTACCTCGGTCTGTCCAATCTCCCGGTGCTGGTCGAGGCCGCTCAGAAGGGCCTTCAGGAGTGGGGCTTCGGCCTCTCCTCAGTGCGGTTCATCTGCGGCACGCAGCAGATTCACAAGGATCTCGAAGCGGCCCTGAGTCGGTTTCTGGGGACCGAGGACACGATCCTGTACTCGTCGTGCTTCGATGCGAACGGGGGGCTGTTCGAGACCTTGCTGGGAGCAGAGGACGCGGTGATCTCGGACGAACTCAACCATGCGAGCATCATCGATGGAGTGCGGCTCTGTAAGGCCCAGCGGTTCCGCTATCGCAACAACGACATGGCTGACCTGGAAGAGAAACTGAAGGAGGCCCAGTCGGCGCGGTTCCGGATGATCGCCACCGATGGCGTTTTCTCGATGGACGGGTACTTCGCGAACCTGCCCGCGATCTGCGAACTGGCCGACAAGTACCAGGCTCTGGTGATGGTCGACGATTCACACGCGGTCGGGTTCTGCGGCCCCACGGGGCGCGGGACGCATGAGAAACAGGGGGTGATGGGCCGCATCGACATCCTGACGGGGACGCTGGGGAAGGCCCTGGGCGGAGCGAGTGGCGGGTATACGAGCGGACGAAGGGAGATCGTCGAGTACCTGCGGCAGCGGTCGCGGCCGTATCTGTTCTCGAACTCGCTGGCCCCGAGCATCGTCACCGCCTCACTGGCGGCTCTGGACCTCATCGCGAGCCAGCCAGAACTGCGACAGAAGCTGTGGGACAACACGGCATACTTCCGAGAGGAGATGACCCATCGCGGGTTCCAGATCCTGCCGGGGGAACACCCGATCGCTCCGGTGATGCTGGGGGATGCGGTCCTGGCTGGGAAGCTGGCAGAGCGGATGCTGCAACTGGGCGTGTACGTCGTCGGGTTCTCGTACCCCGTCGTCCCACAGGGCAAGGCCCGCATCCGCACGCAGATCTCCGCCGGGCATACGCGGGCCGATCTGGACGAGGGGATCGCAGCGTTTACCACAGCCCGCGAGGGGCTGTCGGCCTGACGGGGGAGGGGAGGAGAGGAGGAGCGGACCTCACGATTGGACAGTCCGTGCGGGAGCCGACAAAGTCGCCGGACTCTCCGAGTCCGGTGAATCGACGCCCGCTCCGCAGAACAGCCTCCCCGCCTGAGCGAACCGCATGCGTCCCGAGAACATCCTCGCCGCAGGGCACCGTGGCACACCGGATTCGGAGAATCCGGCGACTATCGTTAGAATCCCACAGACGCCCCTCGGATCGCTGCCGCGCCATCTCCCCGAGACTGACTCATGACGAACCTGTCCCAACTTCACGCCCGCCTCTCTCAACATGGACAGTCCCATCTGCTGCAGTGGTGGGATGAGCTCAACGAGTCCCAGCGGAGTGGACTATTGGCCCAACTGGAGTCGATCGATTACTCGCTGATCGCTCGCTTGTTTTCCGAAAGGGAGGCCGCCGGTGGATCGTCGGCCAGCGACTTGGCAGTGCGGGCGACTCCCCCGTCTCAACTCGTTGCCCAGCCGAAAACCGCCGCCGAGAAAGACCTCTGGCGGAAAGCCACCGCCTCCGGCGAAGAGCAGTTGCGGGACGGACGGGTCGGGGCGATTCTCGTCGCGGGCGGGCAGGGGACACGGCTGGGGTTCGACAAGCCGAAGGGGATGTTCCCGATCGGGCCGGTCTCGGAGCGGTCGCTGTTCCAGGTCTTTTGCGAGCAATTACTGGCTCGAGGGCGGCGAGCGGGGGCAGTGATCCCGTACTTCATCATGACCAGCGATGCGACGCACGACGATACGGTCGCCTTCTTTGAGGAACACCACTTCTTCGGTCTGAAGCCGGGG
>JAYTFV010000524.1:0-4131 GCA_043734065.1 Planctomycetota bacterium | reverse complement strand
CACTGCCTGCCATACCACTCTCCTCCGTGAGTTCGAAGAACGGATTTCAGCATGATCCGGCAATTGGTGATAGGTCAATTATGCAGGGGAGGACTAGCGAGCCGCGCGCTGGTCCCCTCAGTCCGACTTGGCGTTATCGCTGAGATAAAGTTGCCTCCGCCACGACTGCGATTTGTTGGGTGCGGAACGGTGTGGCAACATGCCATCGAACACCGCGACATCTCCTGGCTGCAAGCAAAGGCGGACTCCTGCGACTCCTGTCACTGCGGATTCATCCAGTGCGTGATAGTCGCCATCCAGCTCCGACAGGTATCCCTTGTGATGCGTCCCCGGAAACACCTTCGTCGTTTCGCTCTGCCCTGGGCTGTCGAGTCATACCCCTTCGGGGCGAAGACGCCAGGGATTCGCGGGCTTGGAAAGTGTAAAGACGATGTGCAAAACCGCCATATTGACAAGGATTACTTCACCGGATCCGCAGTGGGCAGGGGTGTCTTTGTCGCCCCCTGGCGGGCGAGGTGGAAGACACCCGTATGATGCTCATTGGAGTAGAAGCCAATGAACTCACCCTCTTTCGCACGACCGATCCAGTCGTGAACGCCGCCATCCTTTTCACCGAGATCCGGCGAGCCTTTGAACAGCACGCACTTCCCCGATTGACGCCCTTCCATCTGGATCGTGTACTTATACGGGCGACCACACTCCCCCTCGAACGTCGCCTGCCAGCCAGCGGCGGTACGTTCGACATGGCAATCCAGCACCTTGCACTTCGCCTTGTCGACCTCTTGCGTCTGGGCAGGGTTGAACGGCCCCCAGACTCCGGTCCAGTCGCCTGCAATCTCCGGCTCGGGCGTGGTGAGATTCTTCGATGACAGCGGCGAATCCGCCATGGCCCATGACATGACGATGAGAATCATCGGGATCAACAGAATCGTCGCTTTGCGCAGCATGATGGAACTTTCTATGGAGAAGCATCGAACACGAAGTCAGTTCAATGAACACCACCGAGAACGAGCGTCCGGCTCGAAACAGCGGTCTGGGTGCGGCTACGGCACCTCAATCTTGCAACAGCCGAGGTTCAACATCCGCCGGGTCTTTCCGCCGCCCTGGAACAGCTCTGCGGGCAGGCTGTAGTAGATGAACCGTCCCTCACGGCGGGGGGTAACCAGTTTGGCGTTCTTCAGGATCTGGAGATGGTGAGACACGGTCACCATCTCCGTCTCCAGAAACTCGGCGATATCGCCGACGGTCATCTCCCCGTGCCGCAACAGATCCACAATTCGCAGCCGCAACGGGTCGCCCAGAGCCTTGAGCCGTTCCGCGCAAAACGCCGCCTGAAACGCATCGGTGCTGGCATTTGTCATGGCATCCTCCCCTGGTAGTGACCATCCGTGGTGACCATCGACGGCGTCGTCGATCAGTAATCACCGATCGTTTCACCCCCATTGCGGGTGGTGAGTGCGTCGTACACGTTAGCATCCAGGTTCTCGGAGATGAAACGCACGGACCCGTCACACAGCAGATGATGCGCCCCCCCGACGTGCATGCTCGACGGCCCCCAGTTCTGGCCGATCGAGTTCGGAAAGACCCCACCCTGAAAGTAGGGCTGAAAGTTGATGGAGCATTTGGGGCCCGCGTACGTCGGTGGCACGAGAACCATATAGCGGGCGGCCACTGAAGCGGATGTCCCATCGATCCAGACCGAGGCTTTGTCTTCTTTGGTTTCGGCAATCATGATCGTGTTGGACGTGCCATCCACGATGTCACGAAAGCCCGTTTTCGATCGGGGGTACATCACGCCCTCAGCCGGGATGGCTCCCGACAGCCCCAAGACCGACTTCGCCCCCAGGGCCACGTAATTGCGAATGGCAAACTTGTCGTATCCGACGGTCGTCACATACAGCGGGTCCGTACTGAATTCCGCACCGGCATAGCTCGGACAGCGGTAGGACGCCACAGTCTGCGACGCCATTGCCCGATTCGCCGGAGCCAGAGCCGACACGCTGTAGTCGATGCCGTTATACAGTGCCGCTCCATCAATGTACGGAAGAATCAGACTCGCGAAGCTGTGCAGCCGAATTGCGGGATCGGCGGGACCAGTTCCCGGATAGCCCCAGACTCCCTGACCGAAGGTGCTGATGCTGCTGGGGGGGAAGACCCGCGTGGAGCCTTCGTAGTTGTGAATGGCCAACCCCATTTGCTTGAGATTGTTCTTGCAAGTCGACCGCCGAGCGGCTTCGCGGGCCTGCTGCACAGCGGGCAGCAGCAACGCAATCAGCACAGCGATGATGGCGATGACGACGAGCAGCTCGATGAGCGTAAAGCCCCGCTGCAACTGGTTCCGGGTTCTCATGAGGGGGCAACTCCAAGGGATGTGAGAGGATGAACGCCGCGCTCACGTTCTGACTGTCGTTAGAATGTTAGTGCGATGCGACGAGATGTCAATCGAACCTGCGGAGTTCATGGCTCGCTCAACGAGATCGCACTCATCGTGTGACAATTGACTGCACAAGAGATCGATTTTCGGAACCCCTCCGAGTTCCAAACCGCCATCACCGCGACGGATACAGCCGCCACGACCTCATGGAGGTCGACATCATCAGCCCTGGTCCACGGTTCAAAACTCGCCCACGATTTCTCCGCCCTCGCGGCTTCCCAAACCTTGCCATATCAGTCGATCGATGTTTTCCGACACGAACTGCACATGGCCGTCGCAGAAGAGTGAGTGGACTCCCCCGACATGCCTGCTATGCGCTGCAATGCTGTGGGAGAGGCGACTCCACCAATAGTAGTTGCGTTGACTGTGCGGGAGACCGCCTCGGCAATCGATCTGCTTGTCGTTCGGTCCTCGGAGATGGTTGTACATCGTGTGTCCCGGTGCTCCGTAGAGGATGCGATTCCCTCTCGTCAACTGCAGCTTGTTCCCCGCCACGCAGTCGCCGGGATAATTGATGAGTTCCGGGCCATTGCTCGTATTGTTGTTTCCCGTGGTGAGTACAAATCCAGTGGTGGGTGTGTTCCCGTTCCAGTTCCCCGCGTTATTCGCCGGGTCTCCGGGGTCGGAGAGAACTTGCTCGCTGATGCACACCGTTTGGCTGGTGCCATCGACGATGTCTCTGAACCGAACCTTGGAGTTCTCATAGAAGATGCCCGTGACAGGCGTTCTGGAAGGGTTGTTCAGTGAAACGGAGAAGGTCGTCCCCGTGTTCAAGACGTAGTTGGTGACACCCGCGAATCCAGTTCCCTGAGCTAAATTGCGGAGACCGAGGTCCGTGGGACAGAGGAAGACATCCGGCTGCACAATGCTCATCGTAGTGTTCGCCGCCGTATCCGGGCCGCTGTTAAAGTTGATCTGATTGAAGATCACGCCTTGGTCCAATTGCGGCAGCATCTGAGCAAATGCGGAAAAGCAATTTCCGTTTCCGGTCGTGGCTCCGCCATTGGCCGAGGGAGTCATGTCGTCGCTCGGCGAGATGTAGACGATCCGCCCCGGGGGGAATGTCCCGCAGGTTTCGGCGTAATTGTGCAGCGCCAGTCCCAGTTGCTTCAGATTGTTCTTGCACTGCGAGCGACGCGCGGCCTCTCGAGCCTGCTGCACGGCAGGCAGCAACAAGGCGACCAGGATTGCAATGATGGCCATCACCACTAGCAGCTCGATCAAGGTGAATCCATGGTGATGATGACGCGACGGCATTCCAGACCTCCAAGAGCGGTGTGTGCCCGGTTCCGCAGCACAATGGCATTAACATATCATATCATGTCAGTAACATGTCATCGTCTCGCCCGAGGTCCACTTTGGGTGAGCCGACCGTGTCGCCTCTCCGAGTCAGGTGACCGCTATCAGATCGCAATCAAGGTGTCAGGAACCTGAGAACGACTGTTTCATGCAGTTTCAGCACCAAATCGGCTCGACGAGGGCATTCCACGGAGGCTACGATGCAATCCGCCAAGCAACGTCCCAGCGAGGTGAGATCATGTTCACCGTCACTCGACATCTGCCTGTTTTGCCACCCTTCGGAAGCAATAATGGTTCCTGCCCCGAATGGCACTGTCGCCGTCCTAACCCCTGTCAGTCTTTGGCGTTGCCCAAGAGGAGTCGGTCTCGCAGCACTTGTCGGGGTTCTTGCATCAGGG
>JAYTFV010000523.1:0-8656 GCA_043734065.1 Planctomycetota bacterium | reverse complement strand
GACCTGCCGATCAGTGTGTTTCGAGATGGTTCTGTGCCGCACATCGGATACTTGCTGTTCTGCGTGTTGATTGCCGCGATCTTGTCGCATGCCTGGAGTGGATGGGTGCGCCGGGAACTCTGGCCAATGCGTGTGAGCCTGGGGGTGGCGTTTGGATTGGGTGTCGTCGCAGCCACATCATCGCGCAGCTCGCTGCACGACTGGATGGCGCTGTGGGTGATCGGCTTCGGTTACTTGTACTCCACTGTGAGTCTGTATCGCGAGTATCTGGAGTGGAACGATCCGTTCATGCGATCGATTCATCGCCAGGGAGTCGTCTCGATGAAGATTTCTCGACACGACCGTCGCCTGGGGCGGATCTGGCGATGGGTGATGGTGCTTCATCAAGGGGTCTTGCTGCTGGCAGTGATTCTGTTTCTCCTCGGTATCCTCAGCGGCGGGCTGTTTCAGAAATTCATCGTGACGCACCTGTTGCTGCTCATGGCCCTTCTCGAAGTCCTACCCCGTCGGCGGCCCGAGCGTACCCGCAGCCTCCGACAGAGGGAGTCCCGCAACCGTCGGTGATGTGGGGCTTCGAGGCGACACACGGCACGGCACCTCTCTTGATTCCGAATCGAGAGGCGTTCTCGGCGCGAGTCTGGTATCCTGAAAACTTCCCCCGGGTGAATGAGGAGATCGACGATGCCTGCTGGCAAAAACGTGTTGGGAACGACGCTGGAGGTGTGCAGCGTCTCGCCGATGACTGGGTTCTTTCGCAATGGCTGTTGCGAGACCGGGGCCTCGGACATGGGGCTGCACGTGCTGTGTGCGGTGATGACAGAGGAGTTTCTGGAGTTCTCAAAGGCTCAGGGGAACGATCTGTCGACTCCGAATGACGAGTTCGAGTTTCCGGGGCTGATGCCGGGAGATCGTTGGTGCCTGTGTGTGGCGCGGTGGAAAGAGGCTCTGGAAGCGGGAGCGGCTCCACCGGTGGTTCTCGAAGCGACACACATGTCGGCGGTCGAGTTCGTGTCGATTGATGATCTCCGGGATCACGCTGCCGACAGCCGGGAATAGCGATCGACCAATTTGAAGATGTGGAGTAGCTGCGTTCGCCAGAACGCGGGGAGCCCGCACTCTGGCGAGTGCAGCTACCACACAAGCCCGGCTCAACCCGGAGCCCGCCGCGACCCCAGGCTCGCCCCCGTCGCCACCAGTGTGCGAATCCGCTCCACCGACTCGCGCAACTGAGACAGCTCTTGTGACTGCTGGCGGGCCACGCGGCAGGCTTGCTCCAGTTGAGGGAACAAACCTCCGGCCAGTCGCACATCGACCAGTTGGGCGGCGAGCCCCTGGATCGCGCGCTGCAAGCCGCTGCGGAGGCGACCCAGGAACAGGATCAGCAGCACCCCGGTCCACAGCACCCCGAAGATCGCCGCCGGCATGTAGAAATCGGTCGAGAGTAGCGGCTCGTCCTGCACGAACGAGTCGAGAAAGAAGTTGCGGCCCACGCGGTACAGCACGAAGCCCAGGTACGAGAGGAACAACATCTCGTATAAACCCCGGACCCACCAGCGCGAGTTTTTCGCCGCGAGTTTGTGGATCAACTCATCCGTCCGCTGGCTCGCATCGCCCAGGAACTGCGTCTCGATCCGCGCCGCTTGCTCTCGGAGTTGGTCCAGCGAAGAGGACGGCAACAGCGACCGATCGAACCCCGCGCTGCGGACGTGCCCTTCAATGATGAGTTCTGTTTCCCGCAACAGCGAGTCATCCAGCCCCAGCGTCGAAGCCCGTTGCAGCCCCTCCTCCGCGCTCTGTCGTTCGGCCCGCTCTCGCAGCATGCGGAACCCGTGAACCGCTCCGATGACTGCCATCTGAGCGGTACTGCGAGCGCGGGTCAGGCTCAGCGAAGTCAGGATCGTCCCGAATCCGTGGTAAGCCCGCAGCACCGCCGAGAACGGACTCAGCCCCCAGTTCTCGACCACCGCTTCCACCAGCCGCCGCTCCCACAACCCGCGACTGGCCCCCAGATCCTTGCATAACTGCTGTGTCATCCGTTGGGCTAATTGGCCGCGTTGCTCGAGCAGCATGTGTTCGAGGGTCGCGAGTTCGGGTTCGACGGCAGTCAGCGGAGCCTGACAGCGATCGATGGACTCGGACAGCAGATCGACCACATTGGCCCTACGAATGCGGACCCGCGAGGCACTCCCCAACTCGCGCATCAGGAGATCGACCAGTCGACCCATCTCGCCGGTTGGACGCTGCCCTGAGAGTTGTTCGCGGAACGCTTGTTGTGAGTCGACGAAGAAAATCTCCGGCTCGGCAAAGGTGGCAGAGAGCTGGCGGCCCCAGTCGTCGCGGATGTCTTCATCCAGGTCGGCATGCGTCTGGACAAAGATCACGCGGCAGCCACTGGCGGCCTGCGCGAGTTCTGTCGTCACTCGTGCGGAGCGGTATTTCTGCTGCGTCGAGACATAGAGCAACACATCGCAGAACGGCAGCAATGAGTGAAGTAGTGCGAGATTGCTGCCGGGAGTTTCGGACTCGTTCGTGTCGGGGTCGGGGCAGTCGACGATCACCAGATCGCGGACCAAAGCGGAGTCGCAACGGACAAGTTCGCACGCCTCCAGAGGCAACCCGATCTGCGTGACATCGGTCTTGGAATGACAGATCACGATCGGCTGGCGAGTCGTGGGCCGCTGCCGACCCGCCTGGGTCACGTCCGCTCCGACGAGGGCGTTGACCAGCGAACTCTTCCCGGTCCCCGTCCCGCCGAATGTGGCGACCACGAGCGGAGCCTCCAACCGAATCCGCAGTGAATCGGTCCGCGCCAGCACGCGCCGCAACAACCCCTGAGCCTGGACGACCGGGTGCCAGGGGGACGCCATCTCGGTCCAGGCGTGGGCCTGCCGCAGCAGATGATCCACCTGGGCGAGCAGTTCCAGTTGGTTCAGGTCGACATCAGACATGTCGGGGGCGATCGATTCAGGCTGAGAGGAATGTCGGGGGCCAGCGCGAGATGCACAGCATGGTTGTGCTGTCTGGCGGCTGGATCGTCAAGGCCGAACCTCACACCTCTGGATCTTGATGTTGCCGCCCCGTACATATGAGGCCTGAGTACAACCCCACTGATGCGGAAACGAACGCCAACATCTGCATAAAGATTACGAACCACTCGCCCTCGGGCGATGGGGAATTACGCCACAACCCATATTCGAAAACCGTCAGAGCAATCACCGCTGGCCATAGAAAGTACCGGAGTTTCGCAGCGGCGAGACCGGTGATCAATCCAGGGAGGCAGATTGCGAGTAAGAATCCCATGGCATTTCCCGTGTTGGAGGTCGGCAATGTCAGGCCAGAAATGTCAGGCCAGAATCGTCGGGACGCCGTACTGCATGACCATGGCGTCGCGAGTGACCAGGGTGGCCCCCTCAAGAATCGCTTGGGCCACCAGCATCCGGTCGAACGGGTCGCGATGAAGCAGGGGGAGCGATTGAGTCTGCAACGCATGTTGGCAGGTGATCGAGATCATTTTCATCTGGCATTGAGCCACGGCTTCCTCGAAGTTCGGCGGAGCATCCAGTTTTCCAACACCGGCTTTGATGGCCATCTCCCAGGCAGAGACGGCACTCACCAGCACCTCGTTCACGGGATCAGAGATCGCATCACGTGCCGCTTCGGAGACCAGCGAAGGATCTTCCAGCCACCACAAGACGACATGGGTATCGAGCAGAAGGATCACGGGTTCATCTCAAACGCATCGCGTAAATCTTCCGGCAACTCATCAAAGTCCTCCGCGATACGAACTTGGCCCTTCCACACTCCCCCCGTGCGACGCCGAGCAAGTGGAAGATCGGCGGGAGAGGCGACCAGTTCGATCCGCACGACCGCCCCTTCGGGAAGTTGGTTCGGGTCGTCGAGAATGACGACCCCATTTTGAACATGACCAGTCATGGGAACCTCCTCGTGTGGGTCTTCAGTCTAACTCGGTCCTGGTTTCGTGCGAAGGCCATTGCACGGTGAGACCATCAATTATCAGGTGAACCACACGTCCCTCCTCGGAGGTCAACCGGGCGGAGAGACGCACAGCATGGTTGTGCTGTCTGGCGGCGCGATCGTCAAGGCCGGGCGTCTCCTCGCGTCGGCGATGGCCCCCGCGACGCCCACGGATCCGACGACTCTTCTACCAGTCGAACGGCGAACTTGCGGCCGGTCACGGACATCGGACGCTCGGCCAGCGTCTCTCGCTCGACCCACGCTTCATCGGCTCGCACCCGTTCGGCGGCCTCGCCACTCAACTGGGCGACGTAGCAGCGGAGGTCGATCCGGTAGCGGGTCACCGAGTGCTTCAAGCGGATCAGCGGCTGGACCTCGGCCACCTTCAAGTCGTACTCGCCCTTCAAGTGCGTCGTCACCATCTTCAGGAGGCGGGATTCCGGATGCACACCCGGCTCGCACGCGAAGCGGGGAAAGTCCCACAGCCCCGCCCAGCGCTCGTCCGCACTTCGTCGCCGGAGGAAGACGCGCTCCCCGGCCAGCACCGCCACCGTCAACTCAGTCACATCGGTGACATCGGGGCGGGTCGCCTTGCGCGGGATCACGTGCTGGGTTCCGCTGGCCAGCGCGCAGCAGACCGTCTTCAGCGGACAGCGCGGGCAATCGGGGTTCTTCGGCGTGCAGATCATCGACCCCAGGTCCATCAGCGCCTGGTTGAAGTCGCCGATTTTCTGAGTGGGTAGGATCGATTCCGCAAACGTCCACAGCACCTGCTGCCCGACCGTATTGCGCGGATCGCCCGAGTACCCCAGCAGCCGACAGTAGAGGCGCAGCGTGTTGGCCTCGACGATGGGGGTGCGCTTACCGAAGGCGAACGAGGCCACTGCTCCGGCCACGTAGCGACCAATGCCGGGCAGCTCCCGGAGGCCCGCGACAGTCTCCGGGAACCGCCCCTGATGTTGGTCGCACACCATCATCGCAGCCTTCCGAAGATTGCGACCCCGGCTGTAGTAACCCAGTCCCTCCCACAGCCGCAACACCTCGTCTTCCGAGGAGAACGCGAGCGACTCCAGGGTCGGAAAGCGAGTCAGAAAGCGATCGTAAAACGGACGGACGGCCATGACGGTGGTCTGTTGCAGCATGATCTCGCTGACCCAGATCGGGTACGGATCGCGAGTCTGTCGCCAGGGGAGTTCGCGTCCGAAGCGGGCGAACCACTTCGGGAGTTCGCGGCGAATCGTGCGTGTCGCTTCCGGGGGCCAGTGGTGAGACCACGTCGGAGCGGTCTTGTCACTCGAAACCACGCCGCCTAGAATCACCGGTCCCAAGCCGGGGACGTAGCTCAGTTGGCAGAGCGCAGCGTTCGCAATGCTGAGGTCGAGGGTTCGACTCCCTTCGTCTCCACTGGCCGTGGGTTTCAGGTCCGTCGACTTCGGTCGGCGGATTTTTTTTGGCACTGGCGTGTGTTGGACTCGGAAGACAGCGGGCTTGTCGATGAGTGACTGGGACTTCTGTTTCCAGGTGGCAATCAACCGCAACAGGATGCGCTTCGTGATCTCATACACCTCCGGAGCGGAACTCGCTCGCGGACCCGCCACATTGAGGCGCGTGATCCCCGCCTCCCACATCCAGGCCAATATCTTGCTCGCCGCGAGACGCCGGTCGGACGGGTCCGCGAGGTCGATTCGCAGCGTCGGTCGACCATATCTTTTCGCCAGTTGTGCCGTGAGCCCCGTCCCTCCCAAGAGTCGACCATACGGCAGCAGCAGCGTGCCCTCTGAGTCGCGGACGTTCCATTCGGTCCGCTCGGGATAGCGGGACGTGGGGGTCTCTCGCAACACGTATCGCTCGGGCAGAACCCCGTCCTCGGCCAGTCGACCACGCGGGCACCAGCCATCGATCGGGATCTTCGACTGGAGCGCGGCATCGAGCGCCGCCCGGTCGACACCGGTTTGTCCCCCACTGATTACGGTAAGCGTCCGTGCCATCGTGAGCTGCGAGTTTCTGGGGCCAGTCGATCAAGCGGGAACCATCTGATGGAAATCATACCAGCACGGCACCGTTTCGTAGCAGAACTCGTGAGAGTTCGTCTTACGACTTCTGCTACGGCGGTGGCCCCCTCATATTTTCAAACTCACCCGCCCTCAGAGTCTCTCCCGCTGCATATGATGAGAGTCGGGGACTCGAAGCGGGCGGGAGCGCAGTGCCAACGTCGGCGTCACGTTGCTATAGTCCTCCATGGAACAGAGTACCCAGCGGCGGACCGGGAGTGGTCTCGCCGCCGCTGGCACAGCAACCAGGGGCCATTCCATGAAGAAGTGCATGCGATGTACGAAGCCAGCCACGCTTCACATCACCGAAATCCAACTCGGACAGGCCCAGGTGGTGCATCTGTGCGAGACCTGCGCCCAGAAATACCTCAGCTCGGTCGAGGTCGGCGGCATACCCTCCTCGGAAATCGGCGACGACGATGACGAGAGCGAGGTCGGGGCCGAAGACGCTGCTCTGGCCGCTGCCGAGGCCGAAGAGGAGGCGGGCGCAGCTGCCTGTACCGGGTGCGGGATCACCTTCAAGCAGTTCCGCAGCGTCGGGCGACTGGGCTGCCCGCAGTGTTACACCTCATTCCACGACGATCTACTGTCACTTCTGGAGAGCATTCACCAGGACGTTCAGCATGTCGGCAAGTGCCCGCCGCAGACCTCGGCCAACACGCTGCGGCATCACGAGTTGGTGCGGCTGCGCGGGGAGTTGAAGGCGGCGATCGAGCAGGAGAACTACGAGGAGGCGGCCCGCCTGCGGGACCAAATTCAGACCACTGAGTCGCAAACGCCGGTGGCCGAAGACGCCGCTGGATGAGTGAGTGTCGCCTTTCGCTCTGCGAAAGGACGTTCTTTCGCGGAGCGAAAGACGACACACTCGACAAACCACATACAATACAGACAGCCAACGCGGGGATGACGGTGCTCGATTTTGATGTCTTGACGAACAGCAGCGGAGAGTGGCTCAAGGGAGTCGGTCCCGAGTCGGACGTGGTCGTTTCCAGCCGGATTCGCCTGGCCCGCAACCTCGCCCGCTTTCCCTTTCCGCCACAGACCACCGACGCCATTCGCGGCGAGGTCGAAGCCGTGCTGCGCGGCCCGGTGGCCGATGTCCTCCCCCCCGGCTCGATGGGGTACGTCCGCATCGACCCGCTGGAAACTCTCGATCGGCAGTTCCTCGTCGAACGCCAACTCATCAGCCGCGAACACTCGGAAGCCAAAGGCCCGCGCGGAACCGGCATCGGCCCGCAAGAGTCGATGAGCCTGATGGTCAACGAGGAGGACCATCTGCGGATGCAAGTCCTTCGCAGCGGCCTGGCCCTCGACGAATGCTGGCAGGAGATCAACCGCGTCGACGACGCCCTCCAGCAGCAGGTGAACTTCGCCTTCAACGAGGAGTTCGGATACCTCACCTCCTGCCCCACCAACGTCGGCACCGGCATGCGGGTCAGCGTGATGCTGCACCTCCCCGCCCTCGTCATGACCAAGGAGATCCAGAAGGTCTTCCAGTCGATGCACAAGATGAGCTTGGCAGTCCGCGGCCTGTACGGCGAAGGCAGCCAGGCCATGGGCGACTTCTACCAAATCTCCAACCAGATGACGCTCGGCAAGTCCGAACAGCAGATCATCAAATTGATGCAGCAGGTCATCCCGGACGTGCTGGAGTACGAACGTCGCACCCGTCGCGAGATGGTCAAAGACAACCGCCCCAAGCTACACGACAAGGTCTCGCGGGCTTTGGGCATCCTGCAAAGCGCACGGACGATCACCTCCGAAGAGACAATGCACCTGCTCAGCAGCTTGCGTCTGGGAATCAACCTGGGCCTGATCGACGGCATCGAGATCCCCACGATCAACGAGCTGTTCATCCACACGCAGCCGGCCCACCTGCAAAAGCGCAGCGGCAACCCCATGGAGTCCTCCGACCGCAACGCCGCGAGGGCCACCCAAATCCGCACCAAACTGGCCCCGGTGAAACCGATCGGGAGCGGGGAGTAGCTTGACAGTACCTATCGCACGCGGGCACAATCCCATTGTGAGATGCTTCATTTCGCTTCGATTTTTCTTACGTGTGCCCAGAGCCTCGTCGACAAGGTGCTTTGAGATGCCCCCCCCCCCCCGCGAAATAGCCGTGATAACTTGTTATGTGTCCGCCAACTTGTTGTCTGGCTGGGATGTCTGTTGGGACTGAGTGCGCAGCTGGCGGTGGCCGCGCCTCCTCCGGAGAGTTCGGATCAGAAACAGGCGGCAGTGGAGCCTGCGAAGACCGTCGAAGACAAACCGGCGGTCGAGGTCGACCCCGCTGCGGCTAAAGCTCTGTTGCAGCTCAAGAAGGAAATCCGCAAGCATCTCGCGGAACAAGGCAAAGTGAACCCGCTCCCGTCGAAGGTCTCGCTGGACGCCCCACACGACTTCTGGAAATGTGCCCACTTTTACCGCGACAATGAGATGAATCCCACGCGAGTCTACGCAGCCATGTCGCGGGACTTGGCGATCGCGGATCGGTTGCTGACATCTGAGAAACCCGAGGTGCGTCGCAGTGCGGTTGTTGAGCCCGGTTGAAAACGGTGGCGCGGGCCGGGGGAAAATGGCGGCGCGGGGTATGGGGGGATTGAAAGGCTGGGCTCTGGGTGAGCCTGGGA
>JAYTFV010000522.1:0-6470 GCA_043734065.1 Planctomycetota bacterium | reverse complement strand
TACTTCGAGCCGATCGGAAAGGCTCTGCAAGCGGCCGGCATCCAGCGGCCGAACATGGCCCATCCGTCGCACCTGTGGGCGTTGCATGGTCCGCTGTGGGCGTACTCGAAGTGGTGGGTCGGCAGCCACCTCCGCTGGCGATCACGACCGGCGTTGGGGCCGATGGATGCCGCGTGTCGCCAGCACGCGGAGTTCGCGATCGAGTTTCTCCAGCGTTCGGCGTTCGAGATCTCCGCAGTGATGCGTAAGCACCAACTCAAACTGGCCGATCGGCAATGCCGCATGGCGGAACTCTCCGCCCGCATCCAGACAGCCGTGGTCATCCTCTGCACGAGTCTGTATGCCAGCCAGCATCCGCACGACCTCATTCGCCAGGCGGGCGAACTCCAGTGCCAGTCGCTGACGAATCAACTCCTGGGCCACCGCCCGAGCGACGCCTGGCTGAGGAGCGTTACCGAACTGGGCACACGCCTGACTGAAGAGGATCTGCCAGGGACCACCGGAATTGAAGTGACTCCGATTCTGATGCCGTACCGGTAAGGCGAGCGGCCAGACTTCGCGTCCCAAAGACTTCCGAAGTCTTCGGAGACTTCGGAAGTCTGGCGGGTCAGATTCCACTGGCCGCTCGCCGAATCAGTATTTTGAGGTGACTCCCGCAAATGATTGGCACGAATGTCAAAATCGTTTTTCCACACTGGCGTTGTGTCATTAACGATTGGTGAATCTCTCCGGGGGGCAACGATTATAACCCTCCCGCGTGAGTCGTCCGGCTGGTAAGATGAGTGGACCTACGCGCACGTTGGATTTTTGGTGTTATTTTCGATACTCTTCACCCTTGGCCTCGGGTTTGCTCTGTTCATATCGAACCGGTGCCACGGACTCAGGATGATGTCTGACAGAGAATCAACAGCTTTGCAGGCAATGAATGCCCGGAGCAGTGATCGCGCGGGAGCGCTCTCGATATGGACGTGTTGCTTCGGGGATATTCGGTCAACGCTCCGACATGGTTCTACCTGTCGGGTCTGCTGATCGTGGCTGTCTTCTTCCGATTCAATCGTTTCTGGTCGCTGCGCAATGTGGACCTCCTGTTGCTACTTCTTGCGGCACCGGGGCTGCTCTTTGTTCAGAACGACAGTACACGACAGTTGGGTTACATCTGGTTGTTCTCATTATCCGGGTTGTACCTGGCGAGATTGCTGTTTGACCCCATCCTCCAGCGTCGTCCGCAACTGGGTCAGAACCTGAATACTGGCGGGCTGATTTTCCTGTGTGCGGCGGCGTTTGTGTTTCTGTCGACGAAGGCGATCACGGACACGTTGCCGCATTCGACGACGATGACGGTCGAGCATGCGGAAGCTCTGTTGAATCGGACCAGCCTGCCTCATCTGCCTCAGATGCAGGGCGAACCCGCTCCCGGTCCGGCGGCCACGCTGATTGCCGCTCCTGTCGAGTTCGTGTTCGAGAAACTTGCTGCGAACATTCTGTCGATCTTGACGCACGGAGCGGTCGTCGCCGGGTTGATCGTCGCCGGGAAAAAGCTGTTCGGCGATGTGCAACTCGGGCTGGCAGCGGCCACGCTGTACATGCTGCTGCCGGGCACCGCGTACGATGTGGGCAAGTTCAACCATGTACTGCCCGCGGCGCTGATCGTGTGGGCGATTGTGTTTTATCGCCGTCCGATTTGGGCGGGGATCTTTCTGGGTCTGGCCTGCGGGGCGATGTTCTTCCCGGTGTTTCTGCTGCCGCTGTGGTTCGCGTTTTATGGGAGGCGCGGCAGCTTAAAATTCGGCATTGCATTGGGGGCTGTGGCTCTGGTCCTGATGGGGAGTCTGGCACTGACCTCACTGGATGGCCCGACGTTTGTGAACAAGATTCTGGGCTCAATCGACCTCGAAGTGCTGGCGTTCCGCTCCGATGGACAAATGGAGGGGTTCTGGAAAGAGGCCGAGTACCTGTCGGTGTACCGCCTGCCGGTGATCGCCCTGTACTGTATTCTGCTGATCGTGCTGACTGTCTTTCCCCGGCAGAAGAACGTGGAACACCTGCTGGCCCACTCCGCGGCCATCATCATCAGCACGCAGTTCTGGTACACGCAGCAGGGCGGCGTCTACGTGCTGTGGTATCTGCCGCTGTTCCTGATGGTGGTCTTCCGCCCGCGACTGCTGCATTTGCTGCCGCCGGACTCGCAGCTGGATGCGAACACCGCTTCAGTCCGGGATCGGAAATCGTCCGAGGCCGCCCCGACCAGCGGTGCCGTGCGGTCGCAGTTGTACCGGTAGTTTTTGAGCGGTCGCGAAGGAGAACAATTCTCAATCGGACAGCGATTTAATCGTTGACACAGCTTGTGACTCCGGTAAACATGCCCGACGAGGCAATCATTGTCATTGCCTACAGAATCGGAAATCCGTCAGGAGGACGCCAGTATGTCGGAACTCATCGTCAACCCCGTGGCGCAGTGGGTGGATGTCGAGCAGGTGATGCTCGATCTGGAAGCCGAAACCGATCTGTTCCCCATCGACGCGATTCGTCTCGTCCAGATGCATCCCCAACTCTTCATTCCGCGATTGATCGAGACGATCGACAATGCGGTGGCTTACGTGGAGGCCGGAGTGCATCGGGATGGTGAGGCACATGTCCTCGCCCTCTTCCTGCTCACCGAATTTCGCGTCCAGGAGGCCTGGCCTGCCATCCGACGAGTCCTGCTGCTTCCCGAAGAAGGCTCCTGCTGTCTCTTCGGGCAGACAGCCTATGAAAGCCTTGATCGTATCCTGCCGGTCTTCGCAGCTGGGAAGATCGAGATCCTGGATGAACTCCTGTCCCATCCCGAACTCGATCCCTTCGCCCGAATCAAGGTCACCGAGGCATTCTTCTATCTCGTCCGCGATGGTCACATGACCCGCGACGAGGCGGTGGGGCGACTGCATGGCCTGCTGTGGGCGGCGATCGAAGATGTGGATGGACAAACGGCGACTGAATTGGTTCAGGAACTCGTGAGATACGCCCCCCATGAGGCTCTGGATGAGGTTCGAGCGGCCTACCGCGACGGCCTCATCGACCCCGAACAGATCGAATTGTCGGAAGTTGAGGAGAGCCTCACCGAAGGCGAAGCGGGATTCGAGATGAGGTTGGGCGATTGCCAGCCGACCGGCATCTCGGATACGGTCGATGAGTGGGAAGTGTGGCTCAATTCTCAGAACGAGGACGAGGACGACTACGAGGGCAACTCTGATGAGTATGACGATGAAGAGCGGGTGATCGATCTGAGATATCAGTCCGAATTTGGGATGGCGTTGTCGATGCTGTGGCGGGAGTTCCAGGGGATCGAACCCATCGATATCAAGACGCTGGACATCGATGAACCGGAGATCGAGGTCGGGACGATCTTCAAGACCGAGCGTCGTGTCGGTCGCAATGAACCGTGCCCCTGTGGGAGCGGGAAGAAGTACAAGAAGTGTTGCGGCGGCTCGTGATCGCGAGCGATCACTCACGACGATGGAGTGTCATTCGGCTCGCAGGGGATTCGTGGAACACAATACAGGTCTGGGTGCCAGAGCATGACAGGCTGGAAGCCGATCCCACTGATCCTCTCGACGTTGCTCGGCTCGTGGCTCGGAATGCAGGCGGTTCACGAGTTTGGTCATGTCCTCGGGGCGTGGGGCACTGGCGGTCGGGTGGTCCGCGTGGTGCTGCATCCGCTGACGATCTCGCGCACGGATGTCGTGGAGAATCCGCACCCACTGATTGTCGTGTGGGCCGGGCCGCTGGGTGGGGTGTTATTGCCGCTGCTCGTCTGGGTGAGCATGGCGAAGGTCCGACCGAACATCGCGTTTCTGTCGAGGTTCTTCGCGGGGTTTTGCCTGGTCGCCAATGGACTGTACATTGGGGTTGGATCATTCGACCGCGTCGGCGACTGCGGCGAGATGCTCAGGCAGGGGTCGCCGCTGTGGCTCTTGTGGGGATTTGGGCTGCTCACGGCCCCGATGGGCTTGTGGCTTTGGCATGGCCAGGGGCGACACTTCGGCTGGGGAATGCCTGCTGTGGAAGTCAGTCGAGCAGCCACGCTGACGAGTGTCATGGCCTGCCTCGTGCTGCTGGCGCTGGGGCTCATCGTCGGAGGACGTTAGAGCTGTTTCAGGCGGGATCGCTCCGCTTCGAAGACTCCGCGTCGCGGCTAAACGTCCGCGCATTACACCGGCAGCAGGTCCGGGGTTTCCAGCGAGCGGTAGGAGGTCTTGACCGTCTTGAAACCCATCGAATGATAGAGCTGGATGGCGCGTTGGTTTTCGGCGGTCACTTCCAGCGCCACCCGCTGAATGCCCATCGATTGGAACCCGGCCAGCGACTTCAGCAGCAACGCTCGCCCCAGTCCCGCGCCCCGATGCAACCGGCAGACGCCGATGTTCTGAATTGACCCGGAGTGCCGCGTGACTTGCAGCCCCTGCACCGTTCCAATCGGGATCGGACCGGTGAACTCATTCGCCACGAACCGGATCAGCCAGGTCGCCTGCGGCAGGAACGACGGGTGACGAGCGATGTCGTGCATCAGGTTCCGGCAGCCGTCCAGGATGCCCAGGCACGGGAACAACTCGGTATCCGGCTCTCCGTTGAAGCTGTGATATTTCGCTTCGGCGTGTTGCTCGCACAAGCTGGGATGCCACCCCGACCAGACGTACCCCGGGGGCAACTCCGCGCGCGGCAACGTCCGGCGGAGGTCGATCTCCATGCGAAATCGTTTGAAGTGGGTGGTGGGCATCGGGAAGAGGCGTGGGGCTCGAGTGTCGGGCCAGACAGTGCAGAGTTCCTCGACCTGTAACGCTACAGCCTGTGAGGCTGTTGTCAACTGGAGTTGTGCCGGAATGGGGAGTGTCGTGTGGGAAGGCGGGGCTCATGTCGCCTCTCGCGAGCCAGCGGTCCACCACTCTCGACTTGAGATGTAACTGCACTCACCAGAGTGCAAGCCGCCCGCGTTCTGGCGAACGCAGCTACCCCACATACTCAACTTGGAGGACCATTACTGCGGCAGCGGGGGCGGGGCGGACGGTCCGGCGAACTTGGGGCCGAACTGGGGGACTTGCCCGGCGGGGGTCCAGTTGCCGAGGGAGGCACTCCAGATTTGGGTCGTGGCGCTGACTTGGCCGAGTTGGATGGCTTCGGCGAGTTGGGCGGCGCTGAACGGGCCTTGGGCTTGGCCGTTGACGGCGACGTGCCACTGCTCCTGCGGCAGAGCGGGCGGGGCGGCGGCAGCGGAACCACCGGCAGCGGGTCCGCCGACTTGGCCCATGCGACCGGCCATCGCCATGCCGATGCCGATGCCTAGACCCGAGGCAGCACCTCCTCCGCCAGCGGGGTTCTGAGCCGATTCGAGGATCGCCTTGCCCATCTGGAACTGCTGGTAGGCGTTGATGTCGCCGACGACGCCCATGCTCGTCCGCGTGTCGAGGGCCTTCTCGACCTCCTCCGGCAAGGAGACGTTGACGATCACCAGCGACGGGATGTCCAGCCCGTACTCGTCGTCGACCCGCTCGATGGCTGTCTTCCGCAGTTGCTCTGAGAGGTTGCGGTAGTTCGACGCGAGGTCGAGGGCGCTGATCTTGGCATTGCCGATCATGTCGGCAAAGGCACTGGCGATGATCGACCGCAGCAGCTCGCCGATCTCGTCGACCTCGAAGTTCTGGTCGGTGCCGATCAGCTCCTTGAGCAGGGCCTTGGGGTCGACGGCCTTCACCGTATAAGTGCCGAAGGCCCGCAGGCGGATCGGGCCGAAGTCGGCGTCGCGGAGCATGATCGGGTTCGGCGTGCCCCACTTCAGGTCGGTGACCTGCCGCGTGCTGACGAAGTAGACCTCGGAGCGAAACGGGCTGTTGAAGCCGAATTTCCAGCCCTGGATCGAGCTGAGGATCGGGAGGTTGTCGGCCTTGAGTTCGTAGTGGCCGGGCTCGAAGACATCGGCGATTTCGCCGCGATGGACGAAGACCGCCATCTGGCCGGGCCGCACAATGAGTTGGGCCCCGTTCTTGATTTCGTTCTGATAGCGGGGAAACCGCCAGGCGAGCGTGCGGCGGGAGTCGTCCACCCACTCGATGATGTCGACGAGTTCCCCACGTAGTTTGTCGAACAGTCCCATCGCTTGTCTCTCCGTGTCGTGCCTGACGAGCAGTTGCAGTGTCGCGGCCATTCTACGCCCGATGAATCCGAGAGTTCAAACCCGTGGAGGCCGAAGCGGGTTGTGGATTGGAGTATGTACGTCGAGCGAGGCGAGCAGGATCAAAGAGAATTGGAAAAATCGCGATGAAGCCGACAGCGTGATGTCGAAAGGTGGCCCAGAGTCGACGGAGTCTCCGAATCTGGTGGGGCACGGCGACGGTCGTTCTCCGGGCGTTAGGACATGGTCCAAAACAAGTGCCCGAAATTCACCGCAGAGGGCGCGAGGGTTCGCAGAGGGGAATTCCCGGAGATCTCTCGGACCTCTG
>JAYTFV010000521.1:0-5284 GCA_043734065.1 Planctomycetota bacterium | reverse complement strand
GACACGACCTCCCGCGCCAGGATGGAGGCATCGCTGAGGGCCACATTGCTGTTGGCGTTGGCCTCGACTTCGGGCGTGCCCCGCAGGCGGTCCGCCGACTGCCGCGCCAGCGCCGGATTGAGCGTCAGGGACTGGCGACTGCTGGCATTCGTCACCTCGGTGGTGGGCGTGATGAGACTCCACGTCACCCGCACATTGTCGCTGGTGGCGGGGAGCGTCGTGCCCGATTGCCCCTTAGACTCCTCGGGAACAAAGTCCTCGCGAGCGGGCTGGCTGATGTCGATTTGCAAGTGATCGGCGGTGCCGACGATGCCCAGGCTGGCGTGTTTCGAGACGGTCGTGGTCGCGGTCGTGGTCGCCGCGGTGGTGGATGTCGTCGTGGCGGAGGTCGTGGACGCCGAGGTGGAACTGGCACTCCCACTCGTCGAAGCCCCGCCCGTTGAAGCCCCGCCCGTCGAAGCTCCCCCTGTCGAAGAACTGCTCGACGAACTGGCCCCCCCCGTCGAGGCGGCCGTGGCAGTTGCCTCAGCTTCCTCTTCCTCTTGACTGGTGCTGCACGGCGGCGTGAACATCACCGAGCCGACATCCTCCGACAGCAGTCGCAGCACGGCCAGCGACACCTGCGCCCTGTCGATCCGCTCACGACCGACCTGTTCAAACCGCCAATGCAGGGAGACTGCCGAGTAGATCGCGGAGATCAGGACGAGACTGAGACTCAGCGCGATGATGACCTCCAGCAGTGTGAACGCTGAGCGAATATCGTACGACGGATGTCCTCGTCCGTCGGTGCTGCGACGGACAAGGATGTCCGTCGTACGGGAGTGGACGGGTGTCCTCTTCATGGACCTGTCGCGTTTTGGAGGGTTTCGAGGGCCGTCTCGCTGGTCCCCGAGGACTGGAAGATCGCCGGGTCTCGCAGCATCCGGGCAAACTGCAACTCGTGGTCCGTGTGGCCCGCCGGGTTGAGGTGCTGGACCGTGAGCAGCAGCCGCTTGATGGCGACAGTGGTGTCGTCCTCGACCGTCAGAGACCAGGTCCACTGCGGTGCGTCCTCGAACGCCTGCTGCTGGACGGGCGTCAGTGGCACGATGCCCGCGATGACTTCATTGAGCTTCGACTCCCCGAGCAGCGACGCCTCCGCGCGGAGTTGGGCCCGGACCGAAGCCTGGCTTCCCATATGGAGGATCTCCGAGATGGCCGCCATCGCTGCGAAGAACAGGGCCAGGGCGATGACGACTTCCAGGAGCGTCATGCCGTGTCGGAATGTGGCACGACGCTCCGCGTCGTGAGTGACGACGCGGAGCGTCGTCCCACAGTAAAGCTTCATGGTTTCCCCTCGGGGCGGCGCATCCGCTCGACTCGCACTCCACCGGTCAACCCGCGCACGGTCAGTTCGATGGAGTTGCCGACCTTGTCCCGGATCAGCAGCCGGGCGTCCTGGGCCTCTCCATTCGGACGGAACAGGATCGGCTGGGACCAACTGGTCTGTGAATACAAGGCTCCGTCCTTGAGGAGCGCCAGCCACATTTCGGGGAGCGGCTGCCCTCCGGTCGAGTGACCGGACTTGTCGGGGACGGGCTCGAACTGGCAGTCGGTGGAGAGATGACCGGCGATGGTCTTGAGCTTCGGCTTGGGGGAAGTCGTGGACTGGGGGTCGGTGGCCACGAGATCGGGGCGGTCGAAGGGCAGAATCACGAACGCCTGGGCGGTCGGCTCAAACCGGAACTGATAGGTCAGCCCGCTCTCGATCGCCAAAATTCGCGTCGAAGCCAACTCCCGGCGAACAGTCTCGACGTTCTGCTTCAGGGAATTTTCCCGGATGTACCGCATCATGCGCGGCCAACTCAAAGCCGCCACCGTGATCAGCACCGCCAGTACCAGCAGCAGCTCCAAGAGCGTAAAGCCAGCGCGAACGGAACCCCGCAGCCGCCTGCGATTCGCAGGCTGGCCGGGATCAATGGGGAGCCGCAGCAACAACTTGAATCTCCTTCAGCCGCCGTCGAACCGGCGGGCCTCCTCCTCGCACTTGCCCAGTGTGAGCAACGACGTCAGTTCTGGCAAGATGTTGCTGAGCGGAATGAACGGTTTGACCAAAACTCGGTCGGGTTTAGAATGAGGTTCGCCGAGAGGTGGGCAAACGTGTTATCCTTCACGCGGCCGCGCATGAGACGTTTGAAGTAGCTGCGTTCGCCAGAACGCGGGCGTCTGAGTTGACGCGCCCGCCCTCTGGCGAGGGGCAGCTACGTGTCAATTGTGGCTGCGTGAGGTATCTCCTGCCTGTTCTTCTGATCGTTCTTGATCCTGTCGTTCGTCATCCGCAAGGTGTCGCCATGAACATGAAAGCGTTGTTGGGGGCCGTTTTGGCGTTCGTGCTGGCCGTGGGTGGGGCGGCATTACTCGTGGCGAATTTCGCGAGGCCAGCTCCCCCGGCCCCTCCCATCAAGCCGGTGACCAAAGATGATCCCGTGGGGACCAACCCGTTTGATCTGACCGTTCCGGGTCCGAAGTCCAAGGTCGCCGTTGATGCGAAAGAGTATGACTTTGTCGTGATGCGAATGGGGACCTCGGAGTCCCATGACTTCGTGTTTAAGAACGAGGGCGAAGGCCCCCTGAAGCTGGCCAAGGGGCCGATGATGTGTAAGTGTACGATCCCCTCCGTCCCGGACCAGGAGATCAAGCCGGGAGATTCGGTCAAGATCACGCTCACCTGGAAGCCCTTGGAAACCACCCGTCACTTCGACAAAAAAGCGACCATCTGGACCAATGACCCGGCGAACCCCGAAATCATCCTATCCATCAACGGACGCGTCATGGGTGATCCGGTTGCCACTCCGGACCAGTTCACCGTGGGGGACATCCCCTGGAACAAGGAGCACGATAGCGAGGTGCTTCTGGTGTCCACGACCTCGACCGATCTGAAGATCGACCAGATGGAGGTCAGCCATCCCGAGTGGATGACGATCACCTCGACACCGGCGGATGCGGCCCAGCTCATCGAATTCGCAAAAGGGGGCAGCGAAACCGATCCCAAGCCGAAATCGGCCCTGATTGTGAAGCTCACGATCAAGCCCAATGGGACAGAGGGCTTGTTCAGTGGTTGGGTCAAGCTGAAGAACAATCTCAACCCGGAACCGACCAAGATCGAGGTCGTGGGGATGCGAACCGGTCCGATCTCGATTCATGGGAGCGACTTTCAGGCGGCTCTCTCGATGATCGACCTGAAGCGATTCAAATCGGCGGATGGCAAGTCGATCCAGTTGCTCGTCTTGCTGGAACCCTTCGGCCAGGATCTCCAATTCACGGAAGTGATCTCCGAGTCGAAGCATCTGACTGTCACCCTCAAGAAGGATCCCAAATCGGTGGGGCAGAAAAGGGAACGCTATCACATGGTGATTCAAGCGGTCTCGGGCATCTCTCCCGGAACAAACATGACCCATGAACATCCGGACAAACTCACCTTGAAGACCAACCATCCCGAGGTTCCAGAAATTCTGCTCAATGCTCGCTACCTCGTGCATTGAGCCGGACTCATCCGGGGATTGGATGCAGCGTTCAGGAGTGGTGTGGAGTTCCGTCCCGGGCCAGCGAGTTTCAACGATGGATCGATCAAATCGGCAAACGCAGCGTGGACCCCAGCGGCCCGGAAGAGCCTGGCTGGTGATCTTGGTCATCCTCCTGTCCCTGGGAGGGACACTGGCGTATTTGTGGTGTCACCACCTCCCCTCGACTCCGCTGGCGAACGCACAATCCGACTCGGCCGCATCACCCGGAACGAGCTCTGCGGAGTCGCCCACCACGCCGGTCGTGAAATCGTCCCAGACCAAAACGCCTCCCCCGCCGATGGTCAAAGACTGGCCGCAGCCCGCCTTCGTGCTGGCCATCACCGGCCAGCAACATGGCTACATCGAGCCGTGCGGATGTTCCCCCAAACAATCGGGCGGTCTGGCTCGCCGGGCCGACCTGCTTCGTCAGCTACGCGAGGAGAAGAAATGGCCAGTGCTGGCCCTCGAAAGCGGAGGGACACTGGACTACTCCCGCGTGACGCGGCGGCAGTCGCTCTTGAAGTTCAACATGATCCTGGATGCGCTGAATGGGATGGGCTACCGCGCCCTGGGACTGGGGACCGAGGAACTCCAACTGACGGCCAACAAGCTGTTCGATATCTTTTCCGCTCGCAATGCTCAAGCGGGGTTCGACCTGCCGTTCCTGGCCGCCAATGTGGTGTTGTATGGCGACCCCAAGCTCGGGACTCCCGTGGCGTATCGGGTGCTGGAGATCGGTGGCAAGAAGGTCGCCGTGACCTCGGTGTTCGGCGACGAGTATAAGAAGCAGTTCTCGCTGATCAGCAAGGATGAGATCGAAATCACCGACCCGGTCGCGTCGCTGACTCGGATCCTGGCCCAGATGAAGGCCGAAAAGCCGGACGTGCTGGTGGTCCTGTCTTACGACCGAATGGAGACTTCGCGAGAACTCGCCACGAAGTTTCCCGAACTCAATGTCGTCGTCTCCGCCGACGGGGCCGACGATCCGGGGAACGACTCGGAAATGATCGGCAAGACGCTGTTCATCGTCAGTGGAATGAAAGGCAAGCACGTCAATTTGGTCGGCTTCTATCCAGGCGAGAAAGTCGGGGTCCGGTTCGAGCGCGTGGAACTCGACCAGGACCGGTTCAAGCGTTCGCCCCTGATGCGGGAGCTGATGTCGAAGTATCAGGAACTGCTCAAGGAGGAATGGCTCGACCCCTCGTCGGAGGTGCGCACGAGAGCCTTTCCCCATCCGAGCGGGCACCAGTTCATGGGCGCGAAATCGTGTGCCGGGTGCCACGCATCGGCGTACGAGGTCTGGGAAGGCACCAACCACGCCAACGCCACCGCGTCACTGCGGGATGGTCGCCCGGAAGAGAAGGGGGAGTGGATCGACCGCACCTATGACCCGGAATGCCTTTACTGCCACGCCACCGGCTGGGATGAAAAGGATGTCTCCCCCTACAAGGACGGGTTCATCGACGCGCTCACCACGCCGCACCTGCTCGGCAACCAATGCGAGAACTGCCACGGTCCCGGCAGCGAACATGTCAAGCTCGAAACCGACTGGAAGAAATCCGGAGGAGCCCTCTCCGAGGCCCTCACCGCCAGCCGCAAGGCGGTCCGAGTCACGAAGGCCCAGGCCGAAAAGCAGGTCTGCCTCAAGTGCCACGACTTCGACAACAGCCCGAAGTTCGACTTCAAAACCTACTGGCCCCAGATCGAACACCCCACGCCCGCTGCGGAGAAGAAGGTTGAGC
>JAYTFV010000520.1:0-10803 GCA_043734065.1 Planctomycetota bacterium | reverse complement strand
CCAAGAAAAGCGACCCGATTTTCGAAGGCGATACCGGCGGCTTCGCGGACGATCTCTTTGATCGGCTGGCCCAAAAGGAAGCGGTGCGCCCCGCCGGATCGAGCCGTGATCGCGAGGTGACTCGTCCCCGAGACGAAGACCGAGACCGAGACCGTCTGCCACCCGTCAAGAAGACTCTGGTCGATATGGTTCCCGGAGACGATGAAGAAGAGACCGCCGAACCCGGGACCGCTGCTGAGTCCGACCGTTCGCGCCGTCCGCGTCGCCGACGTGGAGGGCGGGGTCGGGGAGCTGCGGAAGAACGCCCGGTCGACGAAGTCTTAGCGGTGGAGCCGGAAGCCGGGTTTGACGACGAACCTCTGTCCGTTGATGACGAAGGCTTCGGCTCGGGACTCGCCGCACCACGCCGCAGCCCAGAACGCCGTCCGGCCAGTGAGCGACCCTCCGCAGATCGCGGAGGTGCCAGCCCAGACAGGTCTGAACGCAGCGACCGCCCGGCCCGATCCGAGCGCCCCGCGCGAGACACCGCTGGCCGTTCCGAGTCCCCACCACGGCGGGATCGAGACGAGAGTACCGACCGTCCCGCCCGTGCGGAGCGAGGCTCTCGTGAGACAGCGGACCGTCCCTCGGAACGTCCCGCGCGTCGCGACGAAAGTCGCCGAGATCAGCCCCCGCGTGAGCCCGCCGCTCGCAGCCGCGACGAAGAAGTCCGAGCCCCGCGCTCCGAGCGGGGAGGCCGCGACGACCGTGGCCGCCGGGATGATCGCCCCGCTCGTCGGGAATCCACCGACCGCAGTCGCGATGAGGTCGAAGCTCAGCCCGCTCGCGGAGCGGCCCCTCGGAGCGACCGCGACGACAGACCCCCTCGTCGAGACTCGTCCGACCGGGGCCGCGATAGCGAGGCTGCGAGGCCGTCGCGTTCCGATGCACCGCGCTCTGACAGGAGTGACCGCGAGGACCGGCCAGCCCGCCGGGATCGCGATGATCGCCCCGCCAGCCGTGATGATCGTCCGGTGAGCCGAGACGACGCTCCCCGTTCGGATCGCGGCCCGGATCGCGGCCCGGATCGCTCATCAAGAGACACTGCACGTCGCCCGGAATCCAGCCCGCCTCCCGAAACCAGCCGCCACCGGGAGGAAGAGGATTTCGATCCCGAGGACCGTGAGGCCACCCGTTCCCAGCCGCAGACGCTCGACGCCCCGACCTGGGAACACGCCATCTCTCTGCTGATCAGTCGGCCCCCGCGCCAGGATCGCGGTGATTCCAAGTCCGGCCCGCGTGGCGACGACCGGGGCAGCAGCCGCGGTCGCGGTCGCCGTCCGGGTGGAAAGTAGAGGAGTATCTGAATTGGTGTTCTCTCTCTCAGGGAAGAGTTTTTGAACACTCATCTTCGCTGATAAACACTAATCCAGGACACCTTGTTGTCCCAGATTAGTGTTTATCAGTGAGGATTAGTGTTCCTAGCTTTTCCTGGATGATTCGCATTCGGCGAACACCGATTCTGAAGATGCCTGGTGGTCTGTCACATCTTGATTTTCGGGTCGGTGAAGTCGTCGGACAGCTGAACTCTGACGAGTTCTGCGACCCCGCTTGTTTCGCCCGGACTGGGGAGTCCAGGCGATGTGTTCCTCGTCACTATTCAATCAGGAATCCGCCTTGCTCGTCCGCATGGATCTGGCCCGGATCATCATCAGCGAGATCAACGATCAGCAGGTCGTGTTCTTGCGCGAGGTCGGGGGCTCGCGCGCCTTTCCGATCCTGATTGGCCTGTTCGAGGCGATGAGCATCGACCGCCGCATCCAGGGCAACGTCCCCCCCCGCCCGCTGACCCACGACCTGCTGCGCCTGGCGATCGAAGAACTCGGCGGCGAGGCCCAGGATGTCGTGATTACCAATCTGGTCGAACATACCTACTACGCCCAGATCCGCATCCGCAAGGATGACGATGTCATCGAACTCGACAGCCGCCCCAGCGATGCCATCGCCCTCGCCGTGCATTACGATCCGCCGCTGCCGATTTTCGTCGATGATGAAGTGCTGGATCAGGTCACGTAGCGCGGGAACCACTGAGCGCACAAACGCCGGGTGCCATTGGAGGTCGCTTTGGACCGCCAGTGTCTGGTGGACGTTTGACTGCGAATCACACTGGCGACTCAAAGTCCTCGCCAGTGGCCCCCGGCGCGGCCGTTTCCGAAGGAGGAATGGAGAGGGTTCTTGTGAAACTCCCTCTTGCCCAGCGCACCTCTCCGGTGTACAATGAAAGCATGTTCCGCTGGCTGCTCATTCTCCTGTTCTTAGTACAGACCGGTCTCCCCCGTATGGGAACCTGTCGCGGTGGGGAAGTGCAGCTTGCGAAGACTAGTTGTTGCCTCGTGTCCGTGGTGGAACAGGTGCCGTCCTGCTGCCGGGCCAAAGTGTCCAGGACTGTTGATCCGGTGAATAACCAGGGTACAGCCCCGAAGTCGGATTGCGGGGACCAGCGCCCCTGCTGTGGGTGTTGTGTGACCAGTGCGGTGTATTGCCTGCTCCCGGACACAATGTTCCGGTCGGAGTCGGCGTGCTGTGATCGGGTGGATGTGGGAGGCCGGTCCCTGTTTGGGATTGCTGGCGATCTTTCGACGCCACCTCCGAAGTCGAATGGTGTGGATTGATCGTTCGTTCGAAGAACCTTGCGGGGCGAATTGTTCCCCCCGGCATCCACCATTCACTGAGTCGCATTCCGACTCAGATTCGGGAGTTCATCATGAATCGCAGATCAGGTATGACATTGATTGCTGCCGCTGTCTTGGGACTCGTCAGCTACGGTGTGAGTTCGCAGGCCAACTCGGGAGCCAGCTGCTGCCATCCGGGAGCGGCGTGCTGCCAGAACGGCGGCGAGGAGTGCTGCCACGCCGGTGCCAAGCGGGTCGCCTCGGACTGCTGCGCGGCTCACAAGGCGTGCTGCACTGTCCAGAAGTCGTGCTGTGTGGAAGGAGCCGACTGCTGCTTCCCCGGCAGCCCCTGCTGTGAAGTCGGGGCGGCTTGCTGCCACGTGTCGAAGTAGAGCCTGACGTGGTGAGGCGGTCATCCGCCTCGCACCGTCAGACCGCTGAAATCCAACGCCCGGAGAGCCCGCTCTCTGGGCGTTGGTGTTGTTGAGTCGGGAGTCGGGAGTTGGTAGTTATTCCCGGCAAACCCGCCAATATCGGCACTCTGGACTGTAGAGGCAGAACCGGTGCGACCGATCTCGATTGCCAACGGGGGATTGCCTACAATTCCCGGCTTGGGGGCGAACCGTTCCTGGCCAAGTCGTGTCTTGGCCTCAGTTTCCAACGAATTCGCCCCGGTCCCCAGGCTCTGGTCATGCGTAACGAATCTGAAATCCCGTTTGCCGACAACCCCTTTTCGATCCCGGTCGCGGAGCGGATGCGGCGTTTGCCGCCGTATCTGTTCGCCAAGATCAATAAGGTGAAGT
The DNA here is from genome assembly GCA_043734065.1 of Planctomycetota bacterium. Lineage (GTDB taxonomy): Bacteria > Planctomycetota > Planctomycetia > Planctomycetales > Planctomycetaceae > TH-plancto1. Next base: position 7,349 of record JAYTFV010000520.1, on the reverse strand, counting down.
ACGAAAAGCGGAAGGCCGGGATCGATGTGATCGACCTCGGCATGGGCAACCCCACCGACCCGCCCGAGCAGATCGTCCAGGACAAGCTGGCCGAGGCTTTGGCCGATCCGAAGAACCACCGCTATTCGGTGGCCAACGGAATCGGGAACCTCCGCAAGGAGGTGGCGATCCGCTACGACCGCAAGTACGGGGTGAAGCTGGACCCCGAGAAGCAGGTCATCGCGACGATCGGCTCCAAGGAGGGGTTCAGCCACATGTGCCTGGCCCTGATGGGGCCGGGAGACACAGCCATCTCCCCGTCGCCGACCTTCCCGATTCACACATACGCGGTGATTCTGGCCGGGGGGAACGTGATTCACCTCGATGTGCGGAACCCCGAGGCGTTCCTTTCCAACGTGGCCTACACGTGCGAGCACCTCTACCCGCGACCGAAGCTGGTGATCGCCAACTTCCCGCACAACCCGTCCTCGACCGTGATCGAGCAGGGGTTCTGGGACGACCTCGTGAAGCTGGCCAAGAAGTACGGCTTCCTGGTCATCAGCGATTTTGCGTATGCCGACATCTGCTACGACGGTTACAAGGCTCCGAGTTTCCTGGCCTCGCCGGGGGCGCTCGATGTCGGCGTCGAGTTCACCACAATGAGCAAGAGCTACAGCATGGCGGGCTGGCGGATCGGGTTCTGTAGCGGCAATGCCGAGATGGTGCGGGCCGTGCATACGATCAAGGGGTACTTCGACTATGGGATTTTCCAGGCGATTCAGATCGCCGCAATCATTGCGATGCGGCACTGCGACGACGCGGTGACCGCCATCGCCAAGGAGTACCAGGGCCGCCGCGATGTGCTGTGCGACGGTCTCAACCGCATCGGCTGGAACGTCGAGAAGCCCAAGGCCGGGATGTTCGTATGGGCCAAAATTCCGGACCAGTTCGCGGGCATGGGGTCGATCGAATTCTCGATGAAGCTCCTCGACCAGGCAGGCGTGGCTGTCAGCCCCGGAGCGGGCTTCGGTGACGAGGGCGAGGGCTACCTGCGTCTGGCGATCGTCGAGAACTCGAACCGCCTGCGGCAGGCCGTGCGCGAGATCGGCAAGTTCGCGCGGGTGGAAATGCCGCCGCAGGCGAAGGCAGTTTAATGGTTGTGGGGGCACTTACACGTGTCCTGATGAGCAACTCCCGATCCCCTGCGCGAGATCTCAGACTGGCTCGACGGGCTAGGGGACGTTACATGGGCCAGCGAGAACGGTTCCAGGCACCTTTCCGAACAGGCACGTTTCCGAACCTCTACACCCCGACCGGTTGCAGCGGGCACTTCGAGGCCACGAACGTCTCGACCCGACCGTCTTCATCGAACATCACCGTCACCGTCCGGCGTGCGGCGATATGCCCGAGGGTCAGAACCTGCCCCAGGCCGTAGCGTGGATGGCGGACGTGCATGCCGGGTTGGAAGCCGATCGGGATGTTGACGATGTCGGTCGTGCCCGCCAGGAGGCTGGCCCCCGTCGTCAGCGTGGGGAGCGCGGGGAGCGCCTTCTTCTTGATGGAGCGTGGAGGGGGGGAGGGCGGATGGCTGGTGGCGGATGGCTCATGGCCAGAGTCCTCGTCATCGAGCGACTCCGTCATCGGTGAGAGCCCTTTGGCCAGCACGCCTTTCGCCCGCTGTGGGACTGTAATCACATCTGCCGCCTCTGGCCCTAGGCCCTGGGCCCTGGGCTCTAGGCCCTCCTGCCTCACATCGATCACATCATCATCCGGATCCCACATTGGCATCTTGAAGCTGTGGCCGACGCCGTAGATCGTCTCTTGCAACTCTTGCTGATGCGGGAACTCGGACAGGAACAGGCTCGGCACCGAGGTCATCAACCGCCCGCGCAGTGCCCGTACCGCAGTGTGCGTCAGGAACAGTTCCCGCTTCGCTCGCGTCATGCCCACGAACATCAGGCGGCGTTCCTCCTCGATCGCGCTGCGGTTCTCGTCTTTGACAGCCCGCTCATGCGGCAGCAGTCCCTCCTCGACACCGAGGATGAACACGACCGGGAACTCCAGCCCCTTCGCTGCGTGCAGCGTCATCAGCGTGACCTGTCCCGCGGAGACATCCAGCGAATCGGTTTCACTGACTAGCGACACCTGCTCCAGGAACCCGGCGAGTGTCCGCTCCTCGCCGGCAGCGTCGTCGTACTGCCGCGCCGCCGAGACCAGTTCGTCGAGGTTCTGCAGCCGTTCGTGGTCGTCCGGGTCGGGACTGGCTGCGAGTGAAATGCGGTAGCGGCTCTTCTCCAATACGGCTTCCAGCAGGTCGCCGACCGACCCCGCATCGGCGAGCGAGAGACTGTGGATTAACTCCGCAAACATCTTGAACCCGTACACCGCCTTGGGACTCAGCTTGCCGACCTCTTTCGCGCGCGGGCACGCTTCCAGCGGCGACAGCCCCTCGCGATCGGCCCACGCCAGCAGCCGGTTCCGCGAGGTCTCACCCAGTCCCCGCAGCGGCTTGTTGATCACCCGCACAAACGCCGCGCGGTCGCTCGGGTTCGAGATCAGTCGCAGGTAAGCGATCGCGACCTTGATCTCCGCCCGCTCGTAGAATGCGACGCCAGCGGCGATCTGGTAGGGGACTTTCATGCGTTGCAGGGCGAGTTCGACCTGCCGCGAAAGGGCGTTGGTGCGGTAGAAGACCGCCACGTCCGAGGGCTTCCAGCGCCCGGCCTCGACCGCCTGCTGCACACGGCGCGCGATGCCTTCCGCTTCATCATTGCCGTTCTCATAGAGCAGCCCCTTCACCTGCGGACCCGACGGCTGGGTCGCGATCAAACACTTCTCCTTCCGCTGCGAGTTGTTCGCAATCAGCGAGTCTGCCGCTGCCAGAATCTCCGGTGAGCTGCGAAAGTTCTCCTCTAAACGGATCAGCTTGGCCGACGGATAGTCCTTCTCGAACCGCAGGATGTTGGCAATGCGCGCCCCGCGCCAGCCGTAGATCGACTGGTCGGGATCGCCCGTCACGCACAGATTCGGGAACCGCTGCGAGAGGGCGAGTACGATCTGGTACTGGGCCGCGTTCGTGTCCTGGTACTCGTCGACCATGATGTACCGAAACCGCCCGTCGAGCGACTGCCGCAACTCGGCGTTCTCGGTCAGCATCTTCGCGGTGTGCATGAGTAAATCATCGAAGTCGACCGAGTTCGCCTCTAGCATCTTCTTTTGGTACGCCGGGTAGAGCTTGGCGGTCATACTCTCCCACAAGTCCCCCGGCGAGTTCTGCATCTGCTCGGAGTAGACCTCATGTGTGATGAGGTCGTTCTTGAGCTGAGAGATCCGCCAGGCGATCTTGTCGGGGCCAAAGTGCGAAGTGTCGATGTCGGCATCGTGCATCACCTCGCGAAGCAAGACCCGCTGGTCGCCGGTATCGAGGATTGAGTAATTCGGTTGCAGGCCGACGACCTCGGAGTATTGCCGCAGCAGGCTGGCACAAAACCGGTGAAAGGTGGAGACCCGCACACGGCTGCCGGGGAGCAGATGCTGGACCCGCTCGGCCATCTCCTGCGAGGCTTTATTGGTAAAGGTGATCGCCAGAATCTGCCACGGCGGCACCCCACGCTCGACGAGGTGCGCGACCCGCCTCGTGACCACGCGCGTCTTCCCCGACCCCGGCCCGGCAATGACCAGCAGCGGCCCGTCGACATGCTCGACCGCCGACTGCTGGCTGAGCGTCAGACCATCCATCAACGACACGTGCGGGCACTCCTTTGGGGGTAGAACAACAGGGTTGGAGATTGTAGCGAGTGAGTGAATGCTCTCGCGACGGAATCGTTCGGATTGAGTGACTGATGGCTTGTGAGAAGCCATCCCTGTTGACTGATTATGCTCCAGACACGAAAATCATGGATGCCAATTGAGACTCGATCCACCTGTATTCCAACTGCGCATGAGACACCCTTCACGATGGCCTTTGTTGTTGCGGTTTCCGCTCTACGGTTTGATCCTGGTTCTGATCTGGTGGGGACCGATCGCCCTGTTATGGAACGGGATGTTGGTATTGGAAATCGAAGGGCCGATGGCTGTTGTTCTCGGTATTGGAATGCTGATCGGATGGTCCAGCTTCATCATGAAAACCGTAGTTCATCCTCACCTGGAGCCATTTTTCAATATCAGATCGACCCAAAACCCTCACAAAAAACTTTTTACACCAGAACCGGTGCATTCATTCCGTGATTTACTCAGAGTGCTGTTCGTCGGAAGATAAACTTTCGGCGTGATTCGAAGTAAGAACATCTATGGAGGTGTCCTCATGATGTCGCTTGGAGCAGCAATTTGGAATGGAATTCATACCGTTCTCTGCCCGCTGTCAGCGATCAGCGTCCCCCGTCAGATGGGCAGGAGTGTCCATCCGACAGTCCACAGCGAGCGTTGAACATGAGTCCAACGTGCTGGGGGGACGTTTAACATCCAATCCGCCCTGTCTGGTGGGGCAGCACCGCGCTGGCACGGTGGACTTACGTCCCCCGCTCGCTGGGGCTTGGCATGCGATCACGGCGTCACAGGCAGTGGCACCTGCACGGGGTGCATGAGATACCCCAAGAGGTCGCGGATTTGCGAGGGGCTCAGGGTTTGCAGTTGGCCGTCGGGCATCAGCGAGACGGTCGAGGGCTTCACCTCGTCGATCTCGCTCAGTTCAATCGTGGTCCGCTCCTTCGCGGTTTGCAGCGTGAGCGTCTTGTCATTGCGGGTGGCCACGATGCCGTTCAGGACTCGGCCATCGTGGAGGACCACGACCGACATGCGGTACTCCGCGCCGACAGTGGCGCTCGGGTCGACCATGTTCAGGAGCAGGTAATCGAGGCTCGCCCGCCCCGCTCCCGTTAGGTCGGGACCGATTGATTCGCCGTGACCATACATCCGGTGGCAGGTCAGACATGTCTTCTGAAACAGCAGTCGCCCCTGTCCCTTGTCGGCTTTTGCCAGCACCACGGGCGTCAGCTGTTGTTTAAGTGACTGCATCAGCGCGACCTTCTCCGCCGGGGAGTCGCGCAACTCGCCCCACACTTCGGTCAGTTGCTTCGATAGATCGGCGTTCTCGAAGCTGCGAATCTGGCGGGCGTGGACAGGGGTGAGGTCGGTGCGGGGGATTTTGTTGTCTTTCATCTCCCTGAGCAGGGCCATCGCGAAGCTTGGGCGCGAGGCGAGGGCGTCGATCAGGGCCGGTCGTTCGGCGGGGTAGAAGCTGCGATAGCTCTTGGCGAGTCGTTGGGCGAGTGCAGGGTCGTCGATGCCGGTGAGTCCGCCGACGGCGATGGTGTTGAGCGACCGCACGCTGAGGGCCTCTTCGCAGATGGCCCGCAGGTCGTCGGGTTTGAGGGCGATGAGCGTGGTGAGGGCCGCCTTGCGACTGGCGAGGCTGGCCTTCCCATCGCGTACGATGCGTTTGACCTCGTCGAGGGCGCGGCCATCGCCGAACAGCAGGTTGAGGTGACTCACCCGCTCGGTGATCGCCGGGTTCGAGGAGAGAGCAGCGAGCGACTCGATCGCCTTCCAGTTGGCCGGAGCCGTCAACTTGTGCCGTCCGACGAAGGCCTCGTCCATCCCCTGCAACACATCGGCCAGCACCTTCTCGCGAGTGGGCGGCGACTCGATCTGCGACAGCTCCACGAGCAGCCCATCAATCGCCCCCGGTCGCTGGTCGATCATCTCCGCCAACCGCCGCGCGATCAGCCGCCGCGTCGTCGGCAACTGGCATTTGACCGCCAGTTGACCAAGCCCCGTCGGGTCCGATTCGGCCACGGGGATGAGCCCGTACCAGACCATCAGCGGGAGGTTGTGATCGTCGGCCACAGCTGGGTCGCGGACCAATGGTTGGGCCAACTCCAGTCGACGATTGATCGGCATTCGCTGGAGTGCCGAAGCAAGAGCCAATCGCACCGGCCCGGAGGTGTCACTCCAGGCGAGTCTCAGCAACCGGCGAAACGACTTTTCGCTGATCGACGCCAGCGGATGCGGGGCTCCCATGATCGTGTCGAGCGGGGAGCGGTCGACCATCTCTTGAACGGCCAGGGATCGCACCGCTGCACGGGAGTCTTGCAGCAACGTCTCGACCTCGGAACTGCTTAAGGCCGTTAACCCGCGAAGAGTCTGTATTCTCTCGAACCGCGAGTCTTCCAGCAGCCAGTTACGCATCATCTCGGCCTCACCGGCAACGCGACCGATCTCCCTGCCGCGCGAGAGCAATTCCTGTCGAGCCTGTCGGGTGAGCCAGTTGTTGATCCGGCCCTCTGGGTTACGGAGGCGGTGCATATCGAGCAGTTCGGAGTCCGAAAGGGAGTGCATGTCCATTGCGGTCGGCGCGAATGGCGTGCCGTACGAGACCTTGAAGATTCGCCCCGAAGAGCGGTGAATCCCGGTGCTGTCGTGGCACTCCCCGGTGTCGCTCCAGTCGATGATGAAGACACTGCCATCAGGGCCGGTGGAAAGGTCGATCCCTCGGAACCACGAGTCAGCAGTCTTTAGCATGTCCGGCTCGTGGCGGGCGACGTTGCCAGCTCCTTCTGGTTCGATCCGGTCCACGTTGACCCGTCGGCCATGCAGGTTCAACGTCAACAACTTGCCGTCGTACTCCTTCGGCCAGTTCCCTCCCTGATAGATCAAGCACCCGCTGTGAGCATGCCCTCCGCCAAGTTCATCATGCTTACCAGTCGGGTTTCGCGAGTCGGTCCAGTCCTTGCCGGTGTCCCAGTGGTAGTGGTCGGCGTGGGTGTCGATCATCTCGTAGACGTACGGGTTTGGGTCTTCGCTATGCGGGCGTTTGTAGTGGGCTCCGGGGATGATCTGCCACAGATGACCGTTGACCGTGTTGACGAAGAACCCGTCGCCGTTGGCGTTCCAGTCGTGACCCCACGGGTTGGTGGTGCCGTGGCAGAGAACCTCGAACGTCTTGCGTGTCGGGTGGAACCGCCAGATGCCGCCGTTGAGTGGCACGCGCTCGGCATCCACTGTCCCTGGCACGCCGACTCGCCCCGGACTGCTCGCCCCGCAACGCCCATACAGCCACCCATCCGGCCCCCATTTGATCCCATTCGCAAACGTGTGGTAGTTGTCCCGCGAGGGAGTGAACCCGTCGAGCATCACGACCGGCTCGCTGTCGGGTTTGTCGTCGCGGTCCTTGTCCGGGATAAAGATCAGCTGCGGCGGCGTCATCAGCCACACCCCGCCGCGACCGACCTCGACCCCGGTCAGCAGTTGCACATCATCGGTGAACACCTTGCGTTCGTCGAACTTCCCGTCGTTGTCTTTGTCCTCGAAGATCAACACGCGATCGCGGAGGCTGAAGTCGAACACCGTCTGGCGATCCGCATACGTATAAT
>JAYTFV010000519.1:0-10241 GCA_043734065.1 Planctomycetota bacterium | reverse complement strand
ACATGCGCGGGGGCGGGCTTGACGGGGGGGGCCGTCTTAGCCGGTGCCGCCTTGGCCGGAGCTGTCTTGGCCGGAGCTGCCTTAGTGGGAGGAGTAGTCTTGGCGGGAGCGGCCTTGACGGGGACAGCGGCCTTCGCGGGAGCGGGCTTCGTGGCGGGGGGGGTGACCGGCTCCAGAGGCCGCGCGGGTTTCTTGGCGGCGGCCTTGGCCTGCTCTTCCTTTTCCATTTCGGCCTTGGCCTTGGGCGAGGGACCGGGAGGAGTCTTCGGCGTGTGTCCGCCGAAAACCTCAGCCAAGCGTTGTTCCGCGGTGCTCGCATCGGGGCCTTCCCCGAGTGACTGATTCGCGGTCAGCCGCAGCTTCCCCTTGTAGTGCGGGTCGCACGCCATGCACCGCACGAGATGGCAGAACAGAGCGGTGTCGGCCTTGCGGACGATCGGCTTCAGGTCTTCCGCCGCGTCATCGATCGTGGCCTGCGGCTCGATGACTCCCAGAAACGCCAGCAGATCCCGCGACTTGTCATCCAGCGGAATCGCGTGCGTGCCGAGGCTGTGCTGGATCAGGTACAGCTTCATGAACGGCGTGGTGTACTTGAACTTCGAGAGGTGCTTTTCGACCTGCTCGACGGGCTTGCGTTTCAGTTCTTCGAGATCGAACTTGTAGAACTTCTCGAAGGTGTTCTGGAGGATTTCACGGATGCGGAGAGCGGGCCAACCCGCATCCGGCAGCGGGCTGAGAACCTCTTCGATCTCGGTGATCGTGCTGACCCGGATCTCGTTGAGGTCGTGGAAGGATTTCATCAGCCGGTCGTAGGCGGCTTTGGCGTCCGCTTCCGCAACATCCTCGAGCAGGGCGGCGTAGATCAGCGTTTCCAGCAGCGTGAACGAATGCTTCGGCACCGCTGATTTGTACCGCTTTTTCATGGCGGTCATCAGGCTCTGAACGATGTCCTGCCGGTCGTGGGTCTTCAGTTTCTTGACGTTCGACATCCGCGTGATTCCATGCTGGCAACTCGGGGAGAGTCGCGGGGTCGTGCTGGGGTGGTGGGAGCCGCCGTGTCGGGGGTGTGACATGCGGCACTGCGTCGCGGGCGAGGTCCGCGCTAGGATTCGTTCGGGGCAGGAGGGGTTACCGAATCCTCTCCGCTCTCTGCGTCGTCGTCCTCGTCGGTCTCTGTGTCTTCGTCATCATCTTCGTCATCATCTTCGGTGTCCTCCTCGGTGTCCTCCTCCTCCAGTGCCTCCTCAGGAGGTGGCACGGCTTGAGCCGTCTCCGTCGGGTGTTCCCCCGCTCGGGCGGCGTCCTCAACATCGAGTTTGCGGAGCAGTTGGCTGGCTGCAATGCTCTTCTTCACCCCCTGATCGAGGATAAAGGTCAGCACCGGGGTGAACCGCAGGTCGAGTTCCTCCGCGATTTTCGATTGCAGATACCCCCGCGCGGCGTCCAGCCCCTTCATGGTCAGTCGCTGGGTCTTCTCATCTCCCAGGACGGAGACATAGATCTTGGAGGTCCGCAGGTCGAACGGAGTCTCCACCCGCAGGATGGTCACATGCTGCACGCGCGGGTCGCGCAGCCCGAACAGGATCGCCGTGCTGACGACCTGCCGAATGGCTTCCGCGACCTTTTCTGTGCGACGTGTCGTCATTGATTCAGGGGGGGTGTTTCGTGTGAGAACGAGGGACAGAGTGTGGGGAGTGTCGCCTTTCGCTCCGCGAAAGGCCGTTCTTTCGCGGAGCGAAAGACGACACTCGGCGAGACTTTACTCGTCGAGCGTCCGCTTGCGTTCCTCGATGCGGAAGCACTCCAGCAGGTCGCCTTCCTTGACATCGTTGAAGCCGTCGAGCCGGATGCCGCACTCGAAGCCCTCGCGGACGTCGCGCACGTCTTCCTTCTCACGCCTCAGCGAGGCGATCCCGTAGCTGTTGAGTACCTTCTGCTCGCGGATCACGTTGACCCGGCTGGAACGCTCGATCAGGCCGCTCAGGACGCGGCAGCCCGCGACGACCCCCGCCTTCGAGATCGAGAACGTGCGGAGGACGATCGCTCGACCGGTCTGGACGGAGAGCATCTCGGGTGAGAGCAGCCCTTCGAGTGCCTGACGAATGTCATCAGCCACGTTGTAGATGATGGAGTAGCGGCGGATCTGCACCCCTTCCTGGGAGGCGAGACTCGTGGCGTTGTTGTCCGGAACCACCTGGAAGGCGACGATGATCGCCCCCGAGGAAGCGGCCAGATAGACATCGCTTTCGTTCACTCCACCGACCGCTTCGTGCAGGATGCGGATGCGGACTTCCGCGTGGTCGAACTTGTTCAGTTCGTAGCGGATGGCCTCGATCGAGCCCTGGGTGTCGGCCTTGATGATGAGCGGCAACTCCTTGAGAGTCCCGTCCCGCTCGGCAAAGAACTGCTCCAGCGACTTGGGGCCGCCGCGCGCCGAGAGCATGTCGAATCGACCCTTTTGCTTCCGCTCTTCGGCGACCTGCACCGCGAGATCGAGGTCGTCGACCGCGAAGAAGTGATACCCGGTGCCGGGCACATCGCTCAGGCCCGCCACCTTGACCGGGGTCGAGGGGCCCGCTTCGCGGACTTCCTGACCCTTGTCGTTGTACATCGCCCGCACGCGGCCATAGGCCGATCCGCACAGCAGCGTATCGCCGATCTTCAGTGTGCCGCGACGCACCATGCACCACGCCATCGGGCCGCGACCCTCGTCGCGGAACGACTCCAAACAGACCCCGTCCGCCGGAATGTCGACGGGAGCGGTGTAGGCGTTGAGTTCGGCGGTCAGCAGCAGCGTTTCCAGGAGGTTGTCGACCCCGGTGCCGACCAGACCGGAGATGCGGATCACTTCGGTGTCGCCGCCCCACTCGGTCGGGTACAGACCCTGCTGAGAGAGTTCGGTGAGCACTTTCTGCTCATTGATGCCCGGCAGATCGATCTTGTTGAGGGCCACGACGATCGGCACTCCCGCCGCCCGAGCGTGCGCGATGCACTCGATCGTTTGCGGCATGATGCCGTCATTGGCAGCCACCACCAGCACGACAATGTCGGTGACATTGGCCCCTCGGGCCCGCATGGCACTGAACGCCGCGTGACCGGGAGTGTCGACGAAGGTCAGCTTCTTCCCATGATGCTCGACTTGATAAGCGGCGATATGCTGGGTAATGCCGCCCGCTTCGCCTGCCGCCACGTTGCTCTTGCGAATTGTGTCGACGAGCGTCGTCTTGCCGTGGTCGACGTGCCCCAGGATCGTGATGATCGGAGCGCGTTCGACCAGCGGGACGCCGAAGTCTTCGTTCGGTCGATCGAGCCACGCCTGGAGTTCAGTTTCGACATCGTCCTCGCGAACGATCTTCAGGTCGATCCCCAGTTCCATGCCGATTTCGAGGACCAGTTCCTCGTCGACGGAATCGTTGATCGTCATCATCTTGTCGGACTTGAACGCCACCGCCATCAGCTTGTTGACGGGTCGTCCCAGCAGCTCGCTGAGCCCGCGCATGGTGATCGGCATGGGGACCGTGGCTTCGGTCTTGAGCTCGGAGTTGACGTGCTTGCGATTGCGCTTCTGCCGGATGAAATCCGGAGTATCGCCATCGTCGGCACCGCGAGTTCGGGTCCGCTTCTGACGGCGGGCTTCGCGAATTTCTTCCATCCCTCCGATGGGCGACTTGCCAATGCGGGACGGTTCCCCTGCGGGCAGAGGATCGCCGGGCTTGCGCTTGACGCCCGCTTCCTTGTTCTTCCGCATGATGTCGGCGATTTTGCCCTTGCCGGTATCGCGGATCATCTCGCCGGTGAGCTTGAGGTCCGGCTTCTGTACCGGTCCATCGACCTTCGAGGGGAGCGGAGCCTTGAATGTGGGCATCGCCATCGTAGGCAGGGCGGGGCCTTTGCGGCCTCCCTTGTCCCGATCGCGCGTAATCGGGGCCTCAGCGGAGGGCGTGCGTGCCTGCTGATTGGGCCGGGGGGCCATGTCCCGGACAGAGCCGACGGGTCGCATCTCGCGGCTGGGAGCGGCTTGATCGGGGCGCGACATCGGAGTGATGCGGCCCTTGTGAGCGGGAGTCGCGGGTGTCGCGACAGGGGCCGATGCGGCCGGACTGGGGGCGACTGTCGGGGACGAATCTGGCCCCGGAGGGCTGTCGCCCAGGGGCGGAGAGTCATCGCCTGAGAGGACGGGAGTCGGGACAGCCGGTTTCTTCGTTCCCGGCTTCGGCTTCGCGACCGATTCCGCAGCAGCGGTCGCAGGGACTGCGGTCGGTGCCTCGGGAGCGACTGACTCGGCAGCGATTGACTCGGCGACGACTGGCTCGGAAATTTCAGGTTCAGCCGGAACAACATCCTCCGGCTCGCGGACTTCCGCGACCTCTTCCACTTCCTCGACGCGACGGGCGGACGGCTTGACGGCCACGTTGTCGAGGGCGCGGATGGGCTTGGGCTTGGCCGGCTCGCGCGGGATCGCGACCGGTTCGGACGCCTTCCCGGGCTTAGAGGCACCACTGGGCTTGCGCGACTTGAGATGAGCGAGAACCAGATCCCGCTCTTCGGGGGTAATGCTCGCCAGCGGTGAACTCTTGACGGTCAGACCGACCTCGGTGCAAGCCTGAATCAGGTCCTTGCTATCGATGTCGAGCTCTTTCGCCAGAGCGAAGATCCGGATCTTCAATCGTAACTCCTCGTCGACGTGACGGACAATCACTAGGGAGCCCGCAGGAGGGCGATGTGTACGGTCTTTCACTCCTGCCTGCTTCAGGAGTCAGTGACCCGGTGGGGTCACTGCGGGTTTGGTGTCGCGGAGACACCCTGACTGATCCTCATGGTGAGTCTCACTGATTCAGACTCAGTGGCCAGTCCTTCAAAACCCGTAACGTGCTGTTCGAAATTCGGCAGACTCCGAGTGAGTCTGCCAGTGAGCTGGGTCTTGGAAACCGCCCCCCAGCCCGAGTGTTGTCCGTCGTCTGCTGTCATCCTTCCGCTGTTTCTGATTCGCCGGGGGCCTCGGCCTGCGGAACTTCCGCAGGCGTCTCCCCGGTGGCCACTGGCTCCTCGACGGGAGCCGCTTCTGCTGTTGCTTCACCCTCTGTGGCTTCCACTTCCGCCACTTCCACCGCCGCAGCGGTCGGAGCGGCTGCCGGAATTGTACGCCGCGAGGAGGTCTTCTTGTCGCCCGGTTTTCCATTGGCGTCGCGGTCGGCCTTATCGGCGGCCTTGCGGACCTTGGCTTCCTGCTCTTCCCGTTCGGCTTCGATCTCGGCCTGGGCCACGATCGCTTCGCATTCCGCCTCGGACAGTCCGCTCAATTCCTGCAAGTGATCGGGTTCGATCACCGACAGGTCTTCGAAGCTGAAGAACCCTTGAGACACGAGCGACTCGGAGAGGTCTTCCGTCAGATGAGGAATCGTGGAAAACGCCTTCACCGAACTGTCGAGTTGTTGATCCAGTTCTTCGCGGGTCATCACGTCGATGTCCCAGCCCACCAGCTTGGAGGCCAGACGCACATTCTGCCCCATCTTGCCGATGGCCAGCGAGAGTTGATCCTCGCGGACCAGGACGATCACCTTGCCCAGCATCGGGCACATGATCACGTCTTCGACTTCGGCAGGCTGGAGGGCATTGGGAATCAGAATGGGGAGCGAATCATTCCAGCGCACGATGTCGATCCGCTCGCCGTCGAGTTCCTCAATGATCGTCTTGATGCGGGAGCCACGCACCCCGACGCAGGCCCCGACTGGATCGATACTGTTGTCGAAGCAGGAAACGGCCACCTTGGACCGGTAGCCCGCTTCGCGGGACAGCGACCGGACCTCAATGATGCGTTCGGTGACTTCGGGGATTTCGACCTCGAACAGCCGCCGCACGAGGTCGGCATGCTTGCGGGAGAGGACGACCTTGATGCGGGTGCCCTGCTTGCGGACTTCCAGGATGATGGCCCGGACGCGGTCGCCCACCTTGTGGGACTCGCCGGGGATCTGCTCGCTGCGGGGCAGGAGGGCTTCCACCTTGTCGAACGTGACCGTCGTGACGCTCTGGTCGACACGGGTCACGGTGCCGGTGATCAGTTGGGTGCGGCGTTCGGTGTATTCGTCGAAGAGGGTGTCGCGTTCGGCTTCGCGAATCTTCTGGATCATCACCTGCTTGGCGGTTTGAGCGGCGATGCGTCCGAGGTCGATCAATTCGTCTTCGGGGATCGGTGCCCCGTCGTTGGTGGCGGAGACCTGGCCAGTTTTGCGGTCGATGCTGACGATGAGGGCGCTGTCTTCGCCGTAGTGCTTGCGCGCGGCGGAAAGGATCGCCTGTTCGATGCCTTCGAACACGATCTCTTCGCCAATCTTCTTATCGCGATGAATGGCATCGACGATTCGGAGAACTTCAGGTCCGTTCATGGACAACACCACTCTTCTGGACCGGCTCTTCGAGACTGCTCGGAAGACCGGTGGGACATCCCTCAAGTTGTCTGCGCTGAATCCCGCGAACCCGCTTTTGGGAATAAAAAAAGCGGGCACGAAGTCCCACTTGGCGAGGCGTTGAAGTCACCTTCAACGCTTCCGGCGCACTGTTCCCGGCGATCTGGTCTCGCCCGAAAAGTGACAATCGGCCTGATTACGCCATTGCTGACATAAGCAACCCCTATGCACCACGCATGTGCCGGAACTCCTGAACCCGCACGACCAGCCACACGAGCCACCCGCACGGGACACGCGATCAACACTCCGGCAGCGTTCTCGTGGGAGAAAAACACAGCCTGCGGGACTGGTTTCTTGGGGAAACCTCCCGTGGAGCAACAATCACACATCGCAACTGCGTATGAGGTTATGAATCGTTCGTCGCAAAGTCAAGCATCCGCAGGCTGTTTCGGAATGAGGAAGGCGGTCGATCCCCACGGTCTCAGTTCTTCACGATTTTGTTCTTCATGATTTTGTGAATCTCTGCCTGCCCCCTCCAATCGAGAATTGGTCCAAAATAACTTCCCGAATCAGAGGAGAGACAATCCCTCCACTCCGGTGGAATTCGACAGGATTCGACAGCGAAGGCAAGCGCTGGACCGGATCTCGGGAAGTTGTTCAGGGCCAATTCCTCACCGCTGCGACTTCGGAATCAGGTAGACCGGTCGGCTGGAACTGGCTGGTGATCTCGACGATCTTCCGACGCCGCTGGACAGGCCCCCCTCGCGCTCGTGCAGGTCATCATGCAGTGAACGCAACTCTTCGAGCGACCACGTCTCAAGGCTTCCATAAGCTGCGGCCGAGGCGGCGTGATTCGGGCCTTGGAGATGGGCCACGAGCTTCTCCGTCGTCGGGTTAAATTCCCCTTCGATCGACCAGTGGTTGCCTCGTAGTCGATAGTTCCCGGTCGTGGCCACGCGGGCGGATTCGAGGATAGGTTCGGTCGGACGCTCGTTCTTTCCGGTCATCACCCAACCGAATGTCCACGGATCGAGCGGAGTCGTGCAGCCCGAATTGAAGTACCGCAGCACCTCCGGTCCATCGATCCCGACGACCGCCGGATAATTTGACTCTTGCAGCGACTGGGCGAACTCCGGCACCTCCGTGCGATTCACGATCTGAATATGAGCGTCAGGCGTGGTGGCGATGATCCACCCCTTGGCCTGCATCGCCTCGAACGTGCCCCCCGGGCTTCGCAGCCGCTGCAACTCGACCTCACACTTGGGACAATCGTTACGGACGATCAGTAACACACGTTGTCGGCGTGGCTGCGGCGATTCGGTCCGCACCGTTTCGTTCGCGGCGCACACTCGGCCCAGATCTGCCACAGAAACGAGCAAGATAGCACACAGACACAGCAATTGTCGCATGGAAGAGTCCGTCGAATTGTCATTCCCTCGACGCCTATCTTCGTCCCGAGGTCGGCGTCAAATCCAACACATTTCCAGAGTGCGACCGGCTTGAATCATCCCTTTCGTTCGCTCAGTCACCCCGGAACGGGGTCGTCCATTCACCCGAGAAGTGGATACTGCAATTCGCTTGCCGAAAGACGAGAGAACCATCCGGGCACCATCCGGGCACCATCCGGGCACCATCCGGGCACCAGCCGGGCACCAGCCGGGCACCAGCCGGGCACCAGCCGGGGGTCGCGACGCACGAACGCACACGGGGCTGAGATGTCCGTCCCCTTCGGGGAGCAGAGGTTTTCTCGCCCATCGAAAATTTTCGCAGCGTGCATCTTTTGAGAGGTGAGTCGTACACGTCGAGTGTCGCGAGAACCGTCATTGAACACGTCTCGTTGTCACTCCCACCGCAGCAATTTCAAAATTTCGCGGATTTATGGCAGATTGGGGTGCATCCCCGCTTGACTTCACAGGCCAGAATCGCCGATAGTTCTTACAACTTCGTTTGACAGAACGACTCACTGAGTTAGGATTCTGTTTGAGGTTGCTGCGGGTGCTGGCCGATTTCTGCGGCGAGAGACCCCGGTTTAGGTGAAGTGTGCTGTGTGGTGGGTGTCGTTGCTCGACATCCGTTTCGTAAAGCCAAATCCCGAATTGGGAATGTTTGCTCCGGCGGGTTGAATCATCCCCTCCCCTGTAGATGTTCGATTCGTCGTGTGGCTGAACTGCGAACCATACATCCCTTCGGATCGTTGGCCCCCACTGGATGAGGTTGACGGGCTGGCTGAGGTTGACGGGACGCTGATCTCTCGGATGGGACGATCTTGGTCTCACACCTTTCTGGAAGCTGTTCTTTTCCCCTGGTGAGGGAACAGTGACTCGCAGGCCGGTGACTCGCAGCCCGGTGGTTCGCGTTGACCAAGAGTCGCAGACGCTGCTCTTGGGATTCGGACTTGGGAAGTGGACGAGTGTCCGTCCGCCCACTGTTTTTGAGCGCCAGTCCAGGCATGTCCTGTCGGAGGGGCACGCTGGTCGATCCAGCGAATGGCTGTGTGTGGTGTCTTTGTTGACCTGTTTTCGTTCTCTCAACTCCGTGATGAGTGTCCTTCACTCGATGCTGTTTCACTCTCCCCTGCTGGCCTGCGGCCTTGTGCCCCGCTGTCGTATCGACGGTGGCCTGGCCGCCGTCTGTTGCCAGTTGTTGAGTGTGTCCTTTTGGAATCTTTCATGCCGACCGATCGTCCGAGTTCTTCGAAGCGTCCCACCCGACGCGCCAGTTCCTCTGTGGGAGAAGGGCCAGTCAGCGACAAGCTGCAATCCTTCGAGTTCGAGCGGGCCTCGGACAATGACTTTGGGGCCGGACTCTCCGATGACACCCGTGAACCGAGTCGGAGTTCCAGCCGCAGCCCGAGTCGTGACCCGAGTCGTGACCCGAGTCGTGACCCGGCACCCGAGACGCCTTCTTCCGAAGACGGTTCGCGTCGTCGCAGGACCATCGCCGCCAAGCCACGGGTGATCGTCCCCAATCCCGAGCCGACTCCCTCCGAGGAACCCCCGCGTTCCACGAGAACCTCACCGTCCTACGACAATGATCGTCGCCCCCGTGAAGGCGAGGATCGCGGTGAAAGATTCAACGAGCGACCCAGCGACGTGGCCGACCGAGGCGACTCCTTCAACCAGGATCGCGATGATGGTGGCCGCCGTCCCCGTCGTCGCCGTCGAGGACGCGGGGGAGAGGGCCAATCCAGTTCCGGACAGCGATCCAATGGTCCGCGATCCATCCCCGCTCGTCACCCCGCCCCGTCTCGCACTCCCCAATCGGGTCGCGATCATGGCGGCAGTTCTCGCAGCCCTTCCGACCGCGGCACTTCCGACCGCAGCAGCCAATACGATCGCGGACAGTCGTCCGGCGGCCGCTACGGACAGGCCCCTCAGCATTCCCCTTCACAACCCCAGTCCGAAGGTCGAAGCGGTCGCGGCGAACGTCGCAGCCTCAGCAGCCCCACCGGCGACCGCCAGACCCGCTACCTGCAAAACGCCCCGATCCAGACCGGCGATGTCGTCGGTGAGTTGGAGCCGCTGTCTGGCGTCCTGGAACTCCACCCCAAGGGATACGGCTTCCTGCGTCTGGCCAAGAACGACTACGGGGCCGAGGAAACAGACGCCTTCGTCTCCAGTTCACTGATCGAGAAGCACAAGCTGCGAGAGGGGATCAAGATCCTCGGCGATGCGGGCATGGGTCCGCGCGGCCAGGGCCTGCGCCTGGTGGATGTCAAGCAGATCAACGATGGCCCGGTCGAGGACTACGAACTCACCAAGAACTTCGACGAGTTGACCCCGATCAATCCCTTCGAGCAGATCAAGCTCGAAACCGGCACCCAGCCGATCACGATGC
>JAYTFV010000518.1:0-4336 GCA_043734065.1 Planctomycetota bacterium | reverse complement strand
CTCCTCCCCTTGCACTCCCCCCCGCGTCAGCGATGATGAATGCACTTCCGCCTCCTCCCCCACGAGCCCCACCCATGTGTGCCAAACAACTCGCGATGGTCGACCACCGCGCGGCGTTCATTGATGACATCCTGATGAGCCAGATCGCCGATGGCGGTCGGGTGATCGACCTCGGCTGTGGCGATGGGCGGTTGATCGCGCGGCTGAGGGATGAGCATGGGTGTTCGGTGCTGGGGATCGAGCGGGACCGCGAGGCGTTTCTCGCCACGGTGCATCGGGGGGTATCGGCGATCAAGGCCGACCTGAATCTCGGGCTCCAGGTGATCCCCGAGGGGACGTTCGACTATGCGGTCTTGAGCCAGACGCTGCAACAGGTGACCCGCCCGCTGCAAGTGCTTAATGAGATGCTGCGCGTGGCCCAGCGGGCGTTGATCGTGGTGCCGAACTTCGGGCACTGGCGGATCCGAATGCAAATCATGCTCCAGGGTCGAGCGCCGGTGACGGAGTCGCTCCCGTATGAGTGGTTCGAGTCTCCCAACGTCCACTTCCTGTCGATGCTCGACTTCCGCGATCTGGCCGCCCACGGCAACTTCCGCATCATCAAGGAGATGCCGATCATCGGGCATGTGGCGATGGAGCAGGCCTGGCTCTCGAACTGGCGGGCGCACAGTGCGCTGTACGTGCTGGAGCGTTCGGGACGGAATGCGACCGTATAGTCCAAGCACGTCGTAAAGCCCACCGGTTGCAACCGGTGGGCTTTCTCTGTTGAGTAAGACTCACTCGACATGTGCTGGCTCGCGGAACCCGGCCCCGGTCATCTTTCGCGCGGAGTCGCCGAGTTCGATCCTCGCCGGTTCTGCCAGTTGTTGCAGGTGGCCCATCACATCGGGATACAGGGCCTTCACATCCCGGCTTTCCCCGATGTCGGCCTCCAGGTCGTACAGCGCATACTCGATCTTCCGCTCCGAGTACCCGCCCGGCTTGCCGTCCTCACCCGGCGTCCCGCTCAGCGAGCGATATGAGTGCGGGAAGTGCAGCTTCCAGCGCCCCGCGCGGATCGCCTGCAACTCGTTGCCCCAGTAATACAGGTACGACTCATGCGGCGTCCGCGCATCCGGCAGCCCGCTCATCAGCGGCCAGATGTCTTTGCCATCGATCGGGTGTTGAGGCAGTTGTCCACCCACCAGTCCCGAGATCGTCGGCACGATGTCGATCGTCGCGGCCAACTCACGACAGACAATTCCCGAAGGGATCCGCCCCGGCCACCGCATCAGGCACGGCACCCGCACGCCGCCTTCGAAGGTCGTCCCCTTCCCTTCTCGCAGTGGCCCCGCTGAACCGGCATGATTGCCATAGCTCAGCCACGGGCCATTGTCGGTCGAGAAGATCACGAGCGTCTTCTCGTCCAGCCCGCACTCGTGCAGGGTCGTCAACACCTGCCCCACGCTGTCGTCGATTTCGGCGATGACATCCGCAAACAGCCCCTTGCCGGTCTTGCCTCGGAACTCCGCCGAGGCATGCAGCGGCACATGCGGCATCGAGTGCGCCAGGTACAGGAAGAACGGTTTCTCCTGGTGGCTGCGGATGAACTCGACGGCATGTTGGGTGTACCAACCGGTCAGCATGTTCTGGTCATCCGAGGTGACGCGAGGATTGATGATCCGGTCTCCCTCAATCAGCGGCAGGTCGGGAAAGTTCGCCCCCGACTCCGGATGAAACGGCCACATGTCGTTCGAGTACGGCAACCCGAAGTACGAATCAAACCCATGCCTCAGCGGCAGGAACTTCGCATGATGACCCAGGTGCCACTTGCCAATCGCCGCTGTGGCGTACCCCTTCTGCTGGAGCAGTTCCGAGAGCAGCAGTTCTCGCTCGTGAATGCCGCGCTTGGCGGTTGGTCCAGGTGCGGCCAGCATGCCCAGACGGTTGGGATAGCACCCCGTGAGCAGCGCCGCTCGCGACGCCCCGCACACCGCTTGGGCCACATAGAAGTCGGTAAACCGCATCCCCTCCTTCGCCAGGCCATCCAGATGCGGAGTCACCACATGCTTCCCGCCATAACAGCCCAGATCGCCGTACGCCTGGTCATCGGTGAAGATGATCACGACATTGAAGGTCTCGGCCCGCGACTCACTCGCAGCCAACAGACATCCCGCCAGTGCCAACCCGGCGAACAAGAAGCCTCGCATCGGGAATTCCGCAAACCTGGAAAGCAGAAAAGACATCACAAAGTGGCCTCTGGGAGTGAACTGGTGGGGCAGTCGTTCGCACAGAGGATAGCGGGTGGAGGGGAGAGCCGGGAGTCGACGGGCAGGGGGACCAGCAGGTCGAGCGGGGTGCGGATCGATTCGGGCAGAGTGAGGGCCGGAAGATTCAGGGTCTGCACGAGGCGGCGGAAGACGCTTAGTCCGGTCTCTTGCTAGCAGTCGAGTTCGGCTTGCACGGCTTTTAATGTCAGCTGTGGTAAGTGGAGACGCAGAAAATCGAGTACGTTACAGATAATAGTACGACGCCGGGCACCGAGAACGGTTTTATTCGGGTTCAACACACTATATTGGGGGTTGTCCCGTGACCGGGATGGATTTTCAAGGCATTCCTCCGATGTCCAATGGTTGCAGGGAAATATCGCAATCTGCTGCAATGCCACTGCCAGGAGAAGCGGAGGCGGGCTCTGCTGGGAAGCCACCTGCCCAGGAATATCCTGGTCTCCGCTGCGCCACGGGCGTGTCAGCCCTTGGCCGAGGTTCTCGGCCAGGGGCCTCTCGACCGAGTCGGCTCGTTGGACATCGGAGCCATGCCTCCGTAAATCCAGATGCCGTCAGGCAATCCGAAATCCCTTAAAATAGTGCGTTGAACCGAATTTCAGAGGCTAGGCTGTGGCGTCGCGACTTAGGAAGTGGGGGTCCGTAGCGTTGTGCGGCTTGACCGAAGTCGCACAGAACTTTTCCCGTGAGTGGCCGTCGGGGAACCTTGACTGTTCACCGATCTGGTAGGGAACAAAACGCCGTTTCACCAGGTCACCCCAGCCCTCTCCCCCACAGCCATGTTGCCCCTGAATGTCACGTTGCCAGTGGGGAGCGGGAGCAGAGGGAAGCCGTCTGCCGACGTGGCTGATGCGTACACACGTTCTCCGTCTGGCCCTCCCCGGTTTGAGTCCGTGCCCGGTCCCGCATACGATCCGTGCTGCAGCGACCTGTCAGCTCTCGTCACTTGAGCGGATTCTTGGAATGACCTCACGCACTTGTTGGTTACGGTTCTTGCTGCTCGTTCTCAGCGGGGGGATGCTGGCCAGTTCGGCTCGTGCTGCCGATGCTCCGCCGAACTTCGTCGTCATCCTGGCCGATGACATGGGATACTCCGACATCGGGTGCTATGGGAGTGAGATCCAGACGCCGCACCTCGATGCACTGGCGGCGGGCGGGCTGCGGTATACCGATTTTTATAACACCGCCCGCTGCTGGCCGACGCGAGCCGCGCTGCTGACCGGGTACTACGCCCAGCAGGTCCGCCGCGATGCCATCCCCGGCATCAAGGGCGGCGGCACCCAGGGCACTCGACCCGCCTGGGCTCCACTACTCCCCGTGGCCCTCAAACCACAAGGCTACCGCAGCTACCTCTCCGGCAAATGGCACGTCGACAACACGCCGATTGCGGCGGGGTTTGACCGCTCGTACTGGCTAGAGGACTGCGGTCGCAACTTCCATCCGAAGTCCCACTTCGCCGATGACATCAAGCTTCCGCCGGTCCAGCGGGGCAGCGGGTATTACTCGACGACATTCATCACGGAGCAGGCGATCAGCCACCTCCAAGACCACGCCCGGAACCACGCGACCCAACCGTTCTTCCAGTACGTCTGTTACGTTGCTCCGCACTTTCCGCTGCAGGCTCTCCCCGAAGACATCGCCAAGTACAAGGACACTTACCGTTCCGGTTGGGAGGTGATCCGCGCGGCCCGCTGGAAGAAGATGCAGGGGCTGGGCCTCGTCACTGGGGAGCTGTCAGCGGTCGAGCGCGAGATCGGGTCGCCGTATCCGTTTCCCAAGTACCAAGAGGCATTCGGTCCAAGCGAAGTCAATCGCCCGATCTCCTGGACTGAACTCACTCCCGAGCAGCAGGAGTTTCAGGCCACGAAGATGGCGATCCACGCCGCGATGGTCGACCGCATTGACCAGGAGATCGGACGCCTGCTCAAGCAGATCCGCGACATGGGGCAATGGGAGAACACGGTCGTGATGTTCCTCTCCGACAATGGCTGCTCCGCCGAGATGATGGTCCGCGACGATGGCCACGACATGAACGCCGCACCGGGCTCAGCGGCCACGCACCTGTGCCTCGG
>JAYTFV010000517.1:0-4005 GCA_043734065.1 Planctomycetota bacterium | reverse complement strand
CCGGGCGGCGTCAGCCCCCGGACTCTTTCGATGGTCGCCCAGAGTTCAGGGGCTGACGCCGCCCGGCTCGCCTGACTGGGGCACGATCCCTTCACGATCACACACCAAGACTCGCCTGAAATCCCCGACACCGGATGCCGTCACAGCCCGTGTTGTCGTCGGATTTCCAACCTGTTAGATTCCGCCCTCATGTGAGTGGCCTCTCGGAGTTCGGGCTCTGGGGGCCGGGATTCATTCGTGAGGGACACACCATGCCGGATGCGCTGCTTCAGGCGATTGCCAACAAGACCGCCAAAGTCGGGGTCATCGGTCTCGGGTATGTCGGACTGCCGTTGATCGATGCCTTTGTCAACAAGGGCTTCTCCTGCATTGGTTACGATGTCGACACCAAAAAAGTCGACGACCTCAACGCCGGTCGCAGCTACATCAAGCACATCACCTCGGAGAAAGTCCGGGGCTGGAAGGACAAGAAGCAGTTCGAGGCGACGGCCGACATGAGTCGCCTGGGCGAGGCGGATGCCTTGCTGATCTGTGTGCCGACGCCGCTGAATGAGAGCCGCGACCCGGACCTGTTCTTCGTCGAGGAGACCTCGCGGTCGATCGCCAAGGCGCTCCGCAAGGGTCAACTGGTGGTGCTCGAAAGCACGACCTATCCGACCACGACGCGGGATGTCGTACTCCCGATTCTGGAGACGAGCGGGCTCAAGTGTTCGAAGGATTTCTTGTTGGCCTTCAGTCCCGAGCGCGAAGATCCGGGCAACCCGAATTACTCGGCTGCGGGAATCCCGAAGGTGGTCGGCGGGATGGACGCCGGGGCGCTGGCAGCGGCGTGCTCGTTGTACTCGCAGGCGGTCGTGAAGGTGATCCCGGTCTCGTCCCCCGAGGTCGCGGAAGCCTGCAAGATTCTGGAGAACACATACCGCGCGGTGAACATCGCGCTGGTCAACGAACTCAAGGTGCTGTTCGACAAGATGGGGATCGATGTCTGGGAAGTGATCGATGCTGCCAAGACGAAGCCGTTCGGGTTCCAGGCGTTCTATCCGGGACCGGGCCTGGGCGGGCACTGCATCCCTATCGACCCGTTCTACCTCACATGGCTGGCCCGCAAGTACGGCATGACCACGCGGTTCATCGAACTGGCGGGCGAGATCAACTCCAAGATGCCGGAGTACGTCATCTCGCAGTTGGGCGAGTTCCTCAACGATCAGTCCAAGCCGATCCGGGGGAGCCAGATTCTGATCCTGGGGGCCGCGTACAAGAAGGATGTCGACGACCCGCGCGAAAGCCCGTCGTTCGTGCTGATGGAGTTACTCATCAAGCGGGGAGCTGTGTTGTCGTACAACGACCCGCACGTGCCATCGCTGCCGAAGATGCGGCATCACCCGACTCTGTTCGCGATGGAGAGTACGCCGTTGACGCCGGAGAATCTGGCGAAGTTCGACTGCGTGCTGATCGCGACCGATCACTCGGCCTACGATCCGGCGTTCCTCGTACGACACTCGAAGATGGTACTCGATACGCGGAACATGACCAAGAACGTGGTCGATGGGCGAGAGAAGATCTTCAAGGCGTAGCGGTTGTTCCTCTCCAACCCGGAGGCACGCCGAGACGCCCACGTTCTGGCGAAACGTGGCGACGAGAGCTGCTTCACGTCCGCCCATGTGAAATATAAACGGCCATCGACTGTCGCTTAACGCAGGGGTACAATTCCAAGCATGACAGTCCAGACCTTTCGCGAACTCCTGACACAGCGGCCATTTCGACCGTTCCGGCTCGTGATGTCGAGCGGAAAAACGTATGAGATCCGTCATCCCGAGATGGCGATGCTGACGCGGACCGACATCCTTGTCGGGATCGACGAGACCGATGAAGGCGTGCCAGCCAACTTCCGCATCTGTTCACTATTGCACGTCACCGCGGTCGAACCGTTGATTCCCGCCACAGCTGGCCCGAAGTCGACGGGGCCAACCTGACCTCGCTCCGGGTGCCGCTGACGATCTGCCGACACGCAGGGGTTATACCTCACGCGGCCACAAATGAGACGTAGCTGCCCCGCGCCAGAGGGTGGGCGCGTCAACCCAGACGCCCGCACTTGTCAGGTAGTGCGGGCTCCCCGCGTTCTGGCGAACGCAGCTACCCCGCATCGCCGCGGGTGATCCGCTGGACCTCTTCGAGGGTCGTCTCCCCGCGCAGCACACGGCCATAACCCGATTGCCGAAGCGTCTGCATCCCGGCTTTCAGGGCGTGTTCGCGGATCGTCCCCGAACTGGCTCCGGCGGTACACAGGCGGCGGATTTCCTTGTCCGTGACGAGCAATTCGTAGACCCCGGCGCGGCCGCTGTAGCCCGCTTCGCGGCATTGGCGACAGCCGACCGCCTTATAGAGCGTCTTGCCAATCGCGCCCGGGAAGTCCTCGGGGAGGTCGCGTGGCTCGGGGATATAGGCTTGCTTGCAAACCTTGCATAGGCGGCGGATCAGACGCTGGGCCAGGATCCCCTCCACGGTGCTGGCCACGAGGTACGGCTCGACCCCCATGTCGACCAGCCGCGTGAACGAACTGGGGGCGTCGTTGGTGTGCAGCGTACTGAACACCAAGTGGCCCGTCAGTGAGGCTTGAATCGCACTGGTCGCCGTTTCGCCGTCGCGGATTTCTCCGATCAGCACGATGTCGGGGTCATGCCGCAGGATCGAGCGCAGACCGGCTGCGAAGGTCAGGCCGATCTTGGCGTGGACTTGGATCTGGCTGATGCCCGCGATGTTGTATTCGACGGGGTCTTCGACCGTGATGATCTTGACCTCGGGCGTGGCGATCTCGGCCAGACCGCTGTAGAGCGTGGTCGTTTTGCCGCTCCCCGTGGGGCCGGTGACGAGGACGATGCCGTGCGGCAGTTGGATCAGTTCGTGGAACTTGTCGTAGACATCGTCGGGCATGCCGATGCCCTTGAGGTTGAACACCATCCGCTGTTTGTCGAGGAGCCGCAACACGATCCCTTCGCCGTGAAGCATGGGGATGATCGACATGCGCACGTCGACCTCGCGCCCCTGGACGCGGATGTTGATGCGTCCGTCCTGCGGCAGCCGCTTCTCGGCGATGTTCAGGCGGGCCATGATCTTCAGCCGCGTGACGATCGCGTTGGCAAACTGATTGATCTCAGGGGGCAGCGGCTGGATGCGGAGCATGCCGTCGACGCGGAAGCGGACCGAGAGCCCGCGCTCCTGCGGCTCGACATGGATGTCGCTGGCTCGCTGTTCGAGGGCCTCGATCAGCAGCTCGTTGACCAGCTTGATTACCGATGGGGCCTGCGCGGATTGAGCCAGTTCGCTCAGTTCATCCGGGATGGCGTCGAGGAGTTCGATCCCCTCTTCGTGCCGCTGGGCGACGAGCAGGTTGATCGTATCGCCACCGACGCCGAGCGTCTTTTTAATGAGTTCGACAATCTCATCGCGGCAGGCGAGGACCGGCTCAATGCGGCAGCCGCCGAGCGAGGAGAGTTCGTCGAGTGATTCGAGATTAAACGGGTCGCTGATGGCGACCGTCATGCGGCCGTTGTGCCCCTCGATCGGCAGGACCTCGTGTTTGAAGATGGCCGTGGTGGGGAAGCGGGCCAGCAGAGTCAGGTCGGGCTGGAACTCCTTCAGCGGGATATACCGCATCCCGAGTTCATCACCGAGGGCCTGGAGTGATTGGTCCTCGCGGAACACACCCTGCACGATGAGGGCTCGATCAATGCGCAATCCGGGGTGAGCCGACTTCGCGTCCAGAATTTGTTCTGGAGTGGCGAGATTGCGTTTCAGAAAGACGCGGGAGAGGTCCATGGGGAGGAGGTTTATGGTGGAAGGTTTATGATTGATCAACGGAAAGAAAGCTCAGCGGACGGACAGTGTGCCAGTCGTGTCGACGCTCTCTGGCCGATTATTGAGAACGGAAAACGGGCCACGACTTCTACTGGAAGTCTTCAGTGGGAAGTTGTCAGTTGTCAGTTGTCAGTTGTCAGTTGTCAGTTG
>JAYTFV010000516.1:0-7041 GCA_043734065.1 Planctomycetota bacterium | reverse complement strand
CACCTGCGCTCCCTCGGCTTCCGCTATGTGACCCTCGACCTGGAGGGCTTCCGCAGCGGGAGCCTGAACGCGGTGCTGCCGCTGGGTGATCTAGTGCCGTTATTGATCCCGCATTCGATGTCGACGAACGGAGGCCACGATTCAAACGGTCTACATTGAAACCTCCGTCGTCAGCTATTTGCGACAGACACCGACCGCAGCTGCCACCACCGTCAGCCAGCAGATCGCGACGCGCCTCTGGTGGGACGATGATCGCGTGCGGTATTCGCTGGTCACATCGCAATACGTGTACGACGAATCCAAAGCGGGCGACAGAGTCTTGGCTTCGGAACGGCTGCGGCATCTTTCAGGGATTCCCCTCCTCCCACTGGCTCCCCTGATCGACGAATTGGCGGCAGAGATCCTGGCCCGAGCGATTTTGCCAGCGAGTGCAGCACTGGATGCGCTCCATATTGCCTGTGCGGCAGTCCACCGCATAGACTTTCTATTGACGTGGAACTGCAAGCACATTGCGAACCCGGTCATTCTGCCACGGGTCTATCGAGTGATCGACGACTTCGCGTTGCCGTTTCCGGTGATTTGCACGCCTCAAGACATGCGGAATTCCGATGAAGACGCCGAATCCCCCTGATCCGATCCTCGACGAGTTGCACGCCATCCGCCGCGAGATCGCCGCAAGGTTCGACAACGATGTCCACCGCATCGCGGAGGACGCCCGCCGCCGCCAATCCGCCTCGGGACTACCCGTCTGGGAGGGACCAGCAACTCCCGAAGCACTCGCCACAGTGTCCCCCGGGAGTCGAGTCAACGGGATCGATACCGAGTTCGAGAAGAAATAGTTCCAGCCCCCAAGCCCGAGTGATCGCCGGGGGCCACTGGCGGTCGCTTTGGACCGCCAATGTCTTTGAGCGTGGTGCGTCCCGGAACCGTCCACTCCATCGTCATGCGTCTCAGCACTGGCGAGTCAAAGCCCTCGCCAGTGGCACACGGCGGTCTGCAAAGACTTCCACGGTCTCGAAAGACCTCGGAAGTCATTGTCGCTACTCTGTACCCACCGTGCCCCAGCAAAAATCCCTCTTCGAATCCGCACCCGATCCGATGCCGTGGGAACTGGCGGCGGACGCGGATCGGGTTACGGCGGGGGTGGTGCTGGCTAGGCCGCTCGAGACGATTTATCACTATCTGGTGCCGGATGAGCTGCGCGAGATGATCCAAGTGGGGCAGCGGGTGCGGGTGCCGTTTGGTGGGGGGAGCGTGCCGACGCTGGGGTATGTCGTCGAGGTCGGCAACTCGGCTCCGACCTCGCCGGGTGCCACTGGCGGTCGCTCTGGACCGCCAGTGCTTCGAGCGTGATGCGACCAGAGACTGTCCCTCTCGTCGTCGAACGACTGAGCACTGGCGAGTCAAAGCCCTCGCCAGTGGCACCCGGCGTGCCAAGCCATAGCGAGCGTTGGACATCAGTCCAACGTGTTCGAGTGACGTTCTCCAACCAGACGGCATTCTGCGAGAGTCACCGCACCACCCAGCACGGGGGACTTACGTCCGCGCGCTCGCTGCGGTTTGGCACACGGGCGTTTCATTGAGACGAGAGGTCTTCGAAGCGGAGCGCGCGTCACGCCCCCGCCGAGCCCACCGGTGGCAGCCGGTGGGCTTTTGACGGATTGAGATCGTGACGGACTGGCAGTAGAGTGAGCTGTACGTGGCGCGGCGAAGCGGAGCTTCGAGGATCGGCGTTCCCCAGCAGGAGCTTGGGAACGAGAACGCAAAGACAGGTGTTCTGCAAGGGGTGTCTCCATGGCCAAGAAAAAAGTCAGCAAAACTCCGCAGCCGCGAAAGGCCAAGCCAACCACCTCAACGCCCGTGGCGAGGTGCGGTCTGTGTGGAAAGACCAAAAACCTGACGAAGACGGAGTGCTGTGGGAACTGGGTCTGCGACGACGAACACAAGTACGAACTCTTCTCCTACGCACGGAACAGCTGCAGCCGGAATCACCGTCGTTACACGCTTTGCAATTCCCATTTCAACGAAGGACATCCCGGCGACTGGAAGGACTGCCAGAAGTGCCGCGAGGCGTATGAGACCGAGATGTACGTGTACTTCGGCACCAATGAATACAACTTCGAGGTTCTGCCCGATCCCCCGACCTATGAGCCCACCAAGTGCGCCGTATGCGGCAAGGTGATCGATCTGGGTGCTGGTGGGTACTCCTTCAGCAGCGCTGGATACCGATGTGGTCGCTGCATGAACAAGGACATGCGAAAAACATGATAGGCCACTCGTATTCCCCTGAGTCCCCAACTCGCTGTGGAGGAACGCTACAGCCTGCTTCGCTGCGTGCCACTGACAACGGGGCATCCGATGTCGAGTGAGACGTGAGAAATTGGTGCCACTGGCAGTCGCTTGGGGCCGCCAGTGTCTGTGAGCGTGACACTGCGATTTGCCACCGATTGGTCACTCCACACGGGCGAGTCAAAGCCCTCGCCCGTGGCACCCGGCGTCAGTGGCACCCGACGGCTTAACCTGACGTTCGGCAGTCGTTTCCACGGGCTATTGGTCCCGCTGGCCATCTTGTAGAATTGTGTTCGACGACAGGGGGATCCGATATGACACACATCAGCACAGCGGCCTTGAAGGACATGACGGCGACCGTCTCAGCGCTGGGGCAAGAGGCAGAACGCGAGTTGAGGCAACTGGAGGACAACATCGCCGACGCGGTGGTACGCCGCGATACCGCCTTCGTAGACCGGGTGTGGGCCGAGGAATTCGTGTATACGGGCGTACGCGGCGAGGTGAAGACCAAGGCCGACATCCTGGCCGAGTTGAGGGCTGGCGACCTGCAATTCGAGGTGCTCAAGTTCGACGACATCCGTGTGCGGGTCTATGGCGACGCGGCAGTGGTAACCGGCCGTGCGACGACGAAAGGCCGCAGCAAGCAGGGGGAGATCAGCGGTGAGTTCCGCTACTCGCGCGTCTACGTGAATCGCTGCGGCGCATGGCAATTAGTTGCTTTTCAAGGGACTCCCATTGCGCCAGTCATGTGAACAGGTGGAAAAACAAAGGTGACAGGGTGCGCCGGGTGGCACTGTCATCGGGGCATCCGCCAGCGAGTGAGGCGTGAAAAGTCGGTGGCACTGGCGGTCGCTTTGGGCCGCCAGTGTTGGCGCGATCAACGCACCTCACGCTGATTGGATACCGACGGGGTTGGCTGGCAAACCGGTCGTCCACAGGGGCGACTTGGTCCCTCGCGTTGTTTCCGGCCCATGTCACCCGTCTTGGTGTGCGGATGTCGTTCGGGGGACGGGCAGGATTGCCCATCCTACTGGACGGCCTCTCCCCGACGCTCCGCTTCGCCAAGTGCCAGAACGCTCGCACTCGCAAACCGCTGGGTGAACCCATGAGGAGTCCGGGGAGGTCGAGTGTCCGCAACTCAGCATACGACTGGCCTGGGAGCAGAATCACTCGAACTGACGATCCTTGAGAAAACACTCGGAACTCTGTATTCTCCCTGACCCAGACCTGTCACGAACAGGGTTCATTCCGGTGCGATATTGTTTCTCTGCGGAGACCGGCCCAGCTGGGACCGCACTGTGGTTTGACGTTCCGCGTCGCACGTTCCGATGTGGACTGTTGAACGACCAGTGTGGCGGTGATCCGAGCCTTTGCGTGGTGGTTGTCATGCCGGATCGTCCCCGTCGTCCTCCTGGTTCGCGGCCTCCGAATACAAATCGGAAGGGGCCGCCCGTTGCGCGCCGGTCGGGGCCTGCGGAGTCGGGATCGCCGAGGTTCCGGGGCGATGACGAGCAGAAGATCTGCGGGTTCCATGCCTGTCAGGGGGTCTTCGAGCGGCGACCGGATGACATCATTCGCGTCTATCTGACCGAGGACCGCACGCGGCATGTGAGCGCGATGCTCAAGTGGTGTGCGGCCAATCGGCGGGCGTATAACGTGGTCGCGGTCGAGAACCTCGAACGGTTGTCGGGATCGAGTCATCATGAGGGGATCATGATCCTGGCCCGCAAGCCGCAGGGGCTGGATGATTCGGCCCTGCTGCGCGGAGTGCGGGATCAGACGTTGACGGGGCCGTTCCTGTATCTGGACGGGCTGCAGAATCCGCACAACCTCGGGGCGCTGTTGAGAACAGCCGCCCACTTCGGCGTGTCCGCGATTCTCGGAGCGGCGGGCGATCTGCCCGAGGTGTCAGCGGCCACAGCCCGTGTCGCCGAAGGTGGGGCCGAGCATGTGGCGGTGATCGGGCTGCATTCGCCGGAGGAGACGCTGGCGGCATTGAAAGAGTGCGGGTTCGTGGTCCTGGCGACCTCCAGCCACCAAGGCCGACCGATCTACAAAGAGACGCTCACGGCTCGCACGGTGTTCGTCCTCGGCGGGGAGCAGAATGGGGTGTCCGGGGAGTTGCTCCAGGCGGCGGACCGCTGCCTGCTGATTCCCGGAACTGGTTTGGTCGAGAGCCTCAATGTCTCGGTCGCGGGGGCGGTGTTGCTCAGTGAACTGTATCGTCAGGTGGCGTTTGCAGCTCCGTCGAAACCCCGCGTGAATCGACCGGTGCAGGGGAAGCCGAAGCCACCCCGGCCCCCTCAGACCAAGACTCCCTGAAGCGATTCCCAAGTCTAATCGTGATACGAGTCCGTCCCCGGCGGGAGTCACAGACATGATCGATGGATGAGCGACTTCTCATAACACATTCTTTAAGACGATATGTCCCGAAGGGATTTCAGCGAATAGCCGGTGGTCGAGTGCAATGCAGGCTTCGCCCTCAACCCGACTCGCCCTCGCCCAACGACCTGCTGTTCCCCCTCCTCACCCGCAGTGACGTTTTTCCCTGGCGATCAAGCCAATCGCGGGGAAGAGCGGGCAGAAACTCAAAGCTGCCTACTTTTTTGACGCACACATCGCGGAGCGTCGTCCCACATGATCGCTGTCTGCGGCCCCTCAAACTCGCTACCCTTGGGGGCTGGCTTGGGCGCGACATGCCATCCGATGGCGGCGGACAGTGCCAGAGCCTCATCGCACTCGGGAATCGTTCATGGAATTTCGACAGTCCGTCCTTGCGAATGGACTCCACGTCATCGGCGAGATCAACCCCCGCGCCCAGAGTGCGGCGGTCGGGTTCTACGTCCGTACCGGCTCGCGCAACGAGACCGAGGACTGCTCCGGCGTCAGCCACTTCCTGGAACATATGGCCTTCAAGGGCAACCAGCGGTTCTCCGCAGCCGATGTCAACCGGGTCTTCGACGAACTGGGAGCGAACTACAACGCCCAGACCGGCGAGGAGTTCACGCTCTATTACGCGGCCGTGCTGCCCGAGTACCTGCCGGGGGTGTTCGAGCTGCTGTCGGCCCTGATGCAACCCAGCCTGCGTCAGGACGATTTCGAGGTCGAGAAGCAGGTGATCCTGGAAGAGATCGGCATGTACGACGACATGCCGGGGTTCCTGGCCCATGACCAGGTGATGGCCGCCCACTTCGCGCAGCACCCGCTCGGCAAGTCGATCCTCGGCTCGAAGGAGAGCATCATCGCACTCACCGCCGACCAGATGCGGACCTACTTCCAGCAGCGCTACCACACCGGGAACATCACCCTCGTGGCCACCGGGCGCGTCGACTGGGAGCAGATTCTGTCGCTCGTCAATCAGCACTGCTCCGGCTTGCCACAAGGGATTCGCCAGGAACAATGGGCCGCCTGCCACCCGTCGACCACTCGAACGGTCGCCACGCGCCCCACCCTCTCGCAAGCCCACACGATGCTGTTCTCCACTGCCCCCACCAGCCGCGACCCGCTGCGATTCGCCGCCGAGATGCTGTCGGTGATCGTCGGCGACGGGGACAGCGGGCGGCTGTATTGGGAACTGGTCGATCCGGGTCATGCGGAATCGTGCGACCTGGCCTTCAGCGAGTTCTTCGACAACGGCATCTGGGGCGGCTATCTCTGCTGCGACGCGGGGGAGACCGAGACCAATCTGGATCGCATCCGCGAAGTGTTCGAGCAGATCAACCAGTCGGGAGTGACCGCCGAAGAACTCGACGAAGCGTTCAACAAGGTCGCCTCGCGGATCGTGCTGCGGAGCGAGCGCCCGATGGGTCGGCTCGCGGTCATCGGCGGCGACTGGGTCTATCGCGAGGAGTACCAGTCGGTGGAGCAAGAGATCGAAGCCTACCGCCGCGTGTCTCTCAGCGACATCCGGCAATTGCTCGACCAGTACCCGCTGGGGATGACGACGATCACGGAGCTGAAGCCGGAGGCGTAGAACGGAATTCATTCCGTTTCTCGGCACCCGCCTGTGGGGTACATGTCCCACTTCCCAGGCGGTTTCTTCGCCGCGAGAGCGGCGGCAGCATATAGCCACGGGCGTCAGCCCGTGGACATGAGTGGACATGAGTGGACATGAGTTGAGACGCAAACTTCAGCCGCGAAAGCGGCGACTGGAGCGATTCATTTCGGGAGATGAGCCGTAAAATCAATCGTGAAAGTATTTCCACTCGATTCCGCACCCTGTCGCCGCTTTCGCGGCTGCACTCAGTCTCCGTCTCTGTTCCATGGGCTGCGCCCACGGCTACTCACTGCCACCGCTTCGCGGCTCAGGTCATGGCAGATGACGAGTGGAGACTCCACCCAGTTATCGGACGCACACGCGTTCGACACATCTCCCATCCTCCCGCTTGACAAGAGCCGCCTGGAGGGCGACGCTGAGGCATCATTCCAGGTTGCTCCGGGACTCCGGGCGTTCCTCTACTGACAACCGCACCTCATGAACACTCCTTCGCAAACTCCCCCGCCCGCAGACGACATTGAACGCGATGATGCGATCATTGGCGTGGCGTTTCGCTATTCGGCCATCGCTCTGCTGGTCGTCGCTCTCCTCGGCGGCGGCGGCTACTTCGGTTGGAAGTTGCTGCAGCCGCCACCGCCACCGCCCGTCGTCATCAAGCCGATTGAGCCGCTCAAGGGGCGCGAGGCGACCACGATCGCGCTGCCCAAGATTCCCTTTCGCGATATCACGACCGAGGCCGGGATTACCTTCGTCCA
>JAYTFV010000515.1:0-11610 GCA_043734065.1 Planctomycetota bacterium | reverse complement strand
CTCTTTCAGCAGCGTCTCGACTTGCCGTGGAAGCTCTTCCATGATGCCGCGAAATGTGGCCGATTCCGCAGATCGTGGCAAGAGGGGTTAACAGTTACTCTTGAACTTTGGTCCTTTTCGAAAGCGGTCGTCGACGATCCGGAAGCCGTGTTGAGAGGCGAAACGCCGAACTGACGAATCGCGAGGGCAAACACGACGGTGTGCCGCAGTGGCGATCTGGGCGTTTTTCAGTTGTCAATCTGTCGCAAGAGAGCTAACGAGCAGAGCGATCAACCCAAGCAGCCGATCACGGGCTCTTGGGATGGAGTATCTCAGTGGCCATTCGGGTAAACTCGGCCTGTGTCACCATACTCCGGCACCAGTCGAACGCAACCTTCTCCACTCGCCCGCCGCGCTGGCTCGCCATGCTCATTCCCGAAGAGAACGAACTGCTGCGGATCGTCGAGCCGCCGCGCGCGTGCTCCTATCTCCCCGCAGAAACCGCTTCGCTGGAGTACCGCATCCTCGACGGCATCAGCGACGAGCAGTACGAACAACTCCTGTCGCGAGGCTGGCGGCGGTTTGGGACGCATTTCTTCCGTCCGGCGTGTGCGAACTGCGTCAAGTGTCGCAGCATCCGGATTGATGTCGCTGCGTTCGAGCCGAGCAAGAGCCAGCGCCGCTGCGAGAAAAAGAACTCGGCCATTCGCGTCGAGGTCGACACTCCCCAAGTCACCCCCACTCATCTCGCTCTGTACGATGCGTACCACGCGGCAATGCACGATGAGAATGGGTGGAAGGAACGCGAGCCGACCTCGCCCTCGGAATACCGCCAGAGTTTCCTGGAGGGCCACTGGCCATTCGCCCGCGAGATGCGGTACTACCGGGGCCACGAGCTGGTCGGGGTCGGACTGATCGACATCGTGCCGACGGCCACATCGAGCATCTACTTCTACCACGCCCCCGACTGGCGACCCGACAACCCCGGCACGTTCTCGCTGCTACAAGAGATCGCCCTGGCCCAGCAGCTCGGCAAGCCGCATCTGTACCTCGGCTACTGGATTCCCGAGAATCGGTCGATGAACTACAAGGCGTCGTTCCGCCCGCATGAGTTGCTCACGAGCTATCATGCAGATGAGGTGGTGCCGCAGTGGCTATCGGTGTCGGGGCATTCGGTTGGGGAGTCGTGATGTCGACACTACCGGATAGATTCAATTTCTACTGTTGCCTGAATTCTCCATTGTCCGCTCGGGAAGTCGCTCTGTTGTACTCAGCCCTTGGCTGGAAGAACCGAAAGTGCAGCTGGGATGAATACGAGGTTCTCGGGCCTTGGTGTGAACTGGTCATTATCCCAACGTCGTCGGAGTTACTCATATCTGGCTCGGTCGAGAATGTGCCTGTTCGATTTGACGAGTTGCTTGCGCCGTTGAGGGTGAAAGCAGTGACGTTCACGGCAGAGTGCTATGACTCTGAGAGACGAATGGTACGACAGGTCAAGTTTGATGCGATGGAAAGCTGAGAGAGCGAGGAGTCCATCCTCTGGTTGCTCGCGTCGATCAACTCGTTACTCTGGCCCAAGTGAACAGACTGACTCTCAACGGATTCGATGGACTCACATGCCCCTCATTCAAGACATCCTGACCGACCTCGAACAGCAGATCCCGCTTGATCTCGCCGAGGCGTGGGACAACGTCGGGCTGTTGCTGGGGGATGCCCAGTCAGAGGCGATGGGAGTAATGACCTGTCTCACGCTCACCGAAGACGTGTCCGAAGAGGCGATTCGCGAGGGGGCAAACCTCGTGATCACGCACCACCCGATTCTGTTTAAGGCGGTCAAACGGCTGACGACCGATACGAGCGAGGGACGCATGCTCTTAAAGCTGATCCGCGCCGGTGTCAGCGTCTACTCCCCGCACACCGCGTTCGATAGTGCCCGTGAGGGGATCAACCAGCAGATCGCCGCCGCTCTGGGACTCAGTGTCATCCAGCCGATCCGCCCGCGCTCCCCATCCACCGAGGGAGCTGGGCGCTGGGGACGATTGGCCGTTCCAGTCGCGCTGTCCGATCTGCTCCGGCGACTGGAGCCGATCTGCCAAACCCCACAATTCACCTACGTCGGCGACCTGACCCAGTGCTGCGAAACCATCGCCATCGCCTGCGGAGCTGCGGGCGATTTCCTCCCCGACGCCGCAGCTCTGGGCTGCCAGGTGTTCGTCACCGGCGAGACTCGTTTTCATACCTGCCTGGAGGCCCGGTCGCGGGGCGTCGCTCTCGTCATGGTGGGCCACTATGCCAGCGAACGCCCCGCCGTGGAGGAACTCGCCCGCCGACTCGCGGCCCAGTGGAGTCCTCTCCCCGTCTGGGCCAGCCGTGACGAATCCGATCCGGTGCGGCTCTTCCCGTCACCATTGTAAAGGGCTCGCGACAACCGACTGACAATCCTGACAACGACCCACGGCAACGACTCAACCGGTACTGACAATCCCCGCTCGGATGCACTACCATGCCCTCCCTCCCGTGTTGTTCGGGAACGAGTCTTTCCTCGGCTTGTCTGCTCCAGTTTCACGGCGGGAATCGGCACATCGGCATGACGCCTTCAGCGACCACTCGCGATCGCACGATCCCGCTGGGACTCGTCGGCGGAGGACCGGCGTGGGACGCGGGCTACCGCGCAGCTGTTCTCGCGCTAACGCGCGGGCGGGTCGCGGCGGTGTTCGCTCCCCAGCCCAGTGACGCGGAGCCTCTGGCGACAGAAACCGGCGGGCAGTTGTTTCACAGCCTGCGGCGGATGATCGACCGCTCGGGGATCAGGGCACTGCTCGTGTTCGAGTCGGGCTGGACACTCGACTGGGCGATGGAGTTGGCCCTCTCCCGGCACTTACCAGTGTTTGCAGCCTGCCCGATCGATGAGGCGCTCCCTCGCATCGCCCCCTCACTGACGGCAGGTGAGGCCGAGGGGGCGGTGATCGTGCCCGGCTCCCGGCTCCGCGCGACGCCGTCCACGTTGCGTTTGCGAGAGCTGGTCGCGACCAAGCTGGGGCCGATTCAAGCCCTGCAGGTCGAACTGATGGTGACGAGATCGCGGGTCGACTCGCGAGCTGTGGAACTGATCGACTGGTGCCGGTCGCTGCTGAACTCTCCCGTCCATCAGATCCACCGCAAGGCTCGTGACGCAGGGGAAACGCTGGTGATGAGCTGCGGTCGCCGATCCGCCTCCACGTCTCTGGTTCGGGCGGAGATTCGACTCCTCGACTCTGCGACGCGGGAAGGCGAGCCGAAGCACACGGTGCCGAGGTTCCCTCATGTCCACATCGAATGCCAGCACGGCCAGGTGGAGTTGCTGAGCGAGACACACATCCGCTGGAGTACCTCCACGGAGTCCGGTGACGAAGCCCTCGACGGCGACCGCCCCGCCGAGCAGGTACTCCTCGATCTCTTTTTGAGAAGAGTCGTCGGCGGTGTCGTCCCGGTCCCCAGTTGGGCCGAACTCGATGAAGCCTGTCGACTGTGGGAGAGCGTCAATCCGAAGTGACGAGGGATCCTCGCGACGGAGAGAAACTCGAAATCCGAAGCACGAACTTCGAAAGGGTGGGACTGGTCAGGCACAGAGTGTCGTGTTTCGCTCCGCGAACGAACGTCCTGGCGCGGAGCGAAAGGCGACACTCCGGATCGAAGATTACTTTCCGCGAAGCCGCCGTCCGAGGGCGTCAATCGCGGCCTGCGACGCCTTGCGGGCTTCGGCGAAACCGGCGGGGGTGATCGAACCGCTGCGGCAGTAGTCGAGAATGATTTGTTCTCCGGCCATCAGTTCGCGGCAGGCGTCGGGGATTTCGCTGGCGATCTCCAGCGGCATTGTCGACACGCCGTTGCGGTCGCCGTGCAACAGCACGCCCGGCTCGATGCAGATGCCGCCGACGGTGACCGGCACATTGAGGTGCGGCATGTGGCAGTACCCGTGCGAGCAGATCGACCCGCCGGTGAAGACCGGGAAGTCGATCGCCTCGACCTGGTCGAGGTCGCGCCCCGCTCCCGAGGTGATCAGCCCCTTCGCCCCGAACGACTTGTAGACCGTACACATCACCTCGCCGAAGGTGGCCGAGACGCACGGCTGGTCGAGATCCTGGAAGACCATGATCGGCGGGCCGGGGACGCCCGCGAAGGCGTCGACCTGGTCCTTCATCCCGGTGTAGGCATCGCCCGAGCGGGGGGCCTGCATGCTGCGAAATGTGGCCGTGACCGCGAACCCGACCATCGGTGGCATCTTCGGGAAGCAGCTTTTGATGCAGTCGTTCATGTACCCCAGGTTGCGGGGCCGCACCTCGAACAGCTCGATCACATTGCAGACGGTCGGCGTGTCGTATTTGGCCAGAGCGGCCAGGGTGGCTGCGGAAATCGGGTGGGACATGGAGGCATCTCAGGGAGGGCACGGGTCAACGGGTGGTGGAGCAGCACTCTAAAGGGAAGCGTGCGAGAACGAAAGCGGACTCAGGCGGCGCGAGGGTAGCTGCGTTCGCCGGAACGCGGGCGAAGGCTCTCGGCGTTCGCGGGAGCCCACAGACTTCCGAATGAGTGCGGTCGCCATTCTATGGAGAATCCCAGTCCCCGGCCCCATAGGGGCCGAACTCGATAGCCCAGGGCGCAGCCCTGGGAACAGGCGGCCCCCTCACCGATCAAGGCCCAACGGGCCGTCACCCGCTCAGTCCGAGACTCTTGGTACTGAAGTCGAGTCACGGCCCGTAGGGCCTGGAGGGTGTGTTTGGATTCCGAGTTCCCAGGGCTGCGCCCTGGGCTATCGAGTCAGACGCCTTCGGGGCCGGGGGCCAGACTTCGGAAGACTTCGCCTGTTTGCGGACGCTGGTGACATGACGCCCGCGTTCTGGCGAACGCAGCTACGACGCGCGCAGCTTTACCCGCCGCCGATGGTCGGCAGAAAGTGGACCTCGCCGTCAAGGGGCACGACTTCCAACAACCCCCGGACGCTCAGCTTTGTATTGATCGCCACGCACAGCCCCGGGCGCAGTCTGTCGCCTTCGCGCAGCCGACCGATTAGTAACGGATAACGGGCTTCGAGGGCCACCACCAGATCGCGGACGGTCTGGCCGGGGAGATCAATCTCCCGCGTGCCATCGGCCTGGGGCCGTAACGAGGCCGGGATGAAGACTTTGGGCATGTCTGGCCTTCACGTCGTGCAACGTCCACTGATCGGCCCCCGAGGGAGCCATCGGGTCGCCGGAAGACAGGCTCAAGCCTGAACTCCAACGAGAATCGGCTCAGTCCGGCTTTTCGCCCGCCAGCGCGTGAATCGCTCGCCACTCCTCACCCGTCACGGGCTGGATCGACAGCCGCGACCCCTTTTCCAGCACGATCATCTCGCGCAGGTCGGGACAGTCCTTGAGCATGTCGCGCGAGACGGGGTTCTCAAACTTCTTCCTCAGCCGGACATCGACCATGAACCAGATCGGGTTCTCGATGGTGCTTTTGGGGTCGTAGTGGCCGTTCTTCTTATCGCGGGCGGTGGAGTCGCCGTAACCGGCCTTGGTGACTTCCATCGTGCCGACGATCGCCATCGGCTCGACGTTGCTGTGGTAAAACAGAACCCGGTCGCCGATGCGGATTTCGTCGCGGAGCAGGTTGCGAGCCTGAAAGTTTCGAACGCCGTCCCAATGGGTCGTGGCGTCGCGTACCAGATCGTCAATCGAGTACTCCTCCGGCTCCGATTTGAAGAGCCAGTAGTGACGCGACTTGGTGGAGCCTTTGGCAGCGATTTTGGCCATGAAAACGCCAGTGAGGGGGCGAAATGGGGTGGGGTCTTCATATTCTATCGAGACTCCCTCCACTACGCGAACGCATCGCGAGGAAGTTACCACGAGCGTGTTGAATCGGGAGTCCCACCGGCAGTAAGTTACAATCTACGGAGGGCCGGGCGAATCTGGCGGGATGCTCTGGCCCCTGTCGAGCGCCGCCAGGATGTCCGCCCTCTCTTCTGCGATCCCATGACTGATTCACCGACCCCTGCGAAGCCCTCTCCGACCGTGCGCTGCGGGGTGGTGTATCTCGTCGGTGCAGGGCCGGGTGATCCGGGATTGTTGACGTTGCGAGGGCTCGAGTGCCTGCAACTGGCGGACCTGATCCTCTATGACGGGTTGGCGAATCCTCAACTGTTGCAGTTCTCCCGCGCGACTGCTGAACGCACTGCTCGCGTGGGAGGCCCCGGCAGTCGGCACCTCGATCAGTCGGAGATCAATCAACGCCTGATCGCAGCCGCCCGCGAGGGGAAGACCGTCGTGCGCTTGAAGGGCGGCGACCCGTTCATCTTTGGTCGCGGGAGCGAAGAGGCGGTCGCCCTCTCCGAAGCGGGCATCCCGTTCGAGGTCGTCCCCGGCATCACTGCCGCCACCGGGGCCGCTGTGTACTCGGGGATCTCGCTGACACATCGCGATCATGCGTCGGCGGTGGCCCTCATCACCGGGCACGAAGACCCGACGAAGCCGGAGAGTGCCCTGCCGTACGAGCAACTCGGCCAGTTCCCCGGCACGCTGGTGTTCTATATGGGGCTGCATCGCATCGAGCAGATCGCCCGCTCGTTGATGGAAGCGGGTCGCTCGCCGAGCGAATCGGCTGCGGTGATTTGCCAAGCCACGACCCCTCGTCAGCAGGTAGTCACGGGTCAGCTCTCTACGATTGCGGCGGTGTCACATGCCGCGAAGCTCAAGCCGCCCTCGCTGCTGATCGTCGGGGACTGCGTGCGGTTGCGGGCGCAGGCCAGTTGGGTCGAGAAGCGGCTGCTGCATGGGTTGCGGATTGGGATCACGCGGCCCGTGGGTCAGGCGGAGGAGTCGCTGCGGCGGGCTCGCCAACTGGGGGCCGAACCGATCTTGATGCCGACGATTGCCGTGGAGCCGATCAGCGATTGGGCGGCGATTGATGCGGTGTTGGCTCAGTTGAGGACGTTCGACTGGGCGGTCTTCACCAGCGTCAACGGGGTCGATGCATTCTGTGGCCGTCTGTGGGAACGAGGACTCGATGGGCGGCATCTCGGGCAATGCCAGTTGGCTGCCATCGGGACCGCCACGGCAGAACGACTGGCCCGCTGGCACCTGCGGGCCGACTTGGTTCCGGATGAGTTTCGAGCCGAAGCACTGGCTGCGGCGTTGAAGGCACAAGTGGCGGGGAAGCGCGTGCTGTGGGTGAAAGCCTCGCGTGGTCGCGATGTCCTGCCGCTGGCCCTCCGCGCGGCTGGGGCCGACCTGACCGAACTGCCGACCTACCACAACATCGACGCCACCGAGTTCACGCCGCAGGTGCAGGAGCTACTCCGCTCGGGAGAACTCGACTGGATCTGCCTCAGTAGCCCCTCGGGTGCTCAGAGCCTCGCCCGCTTGCTGCCCGCCGAAGCCCGAGTTCGAATCGGCCAGTCAATTCGCCTCGCCGCCATCAGTCCGATCACTGCGGCTGCGGCGAGCGAGGTCGGGTTGTCCGTGACAGTCACTGCGAGCGAGGCGACGTGGGACGGGTTATTCGACGCGATTGCGAGTAGGCGCCCGACGTAGATCGGAATTGATTCTGTTCATTGGCCATAGGATGGGCTTTCCAACTCGTCCTGGTTCGATTCACAACCTCCAAACTCCTCCCCGTGGAGACGCCGAAAACCGTTCTGCCGGTCACGCGACCAGACCCCACATGGCAGAAGGACGGCCTGGAAAGGCCGTCCGACTTTGCGCTCGCTGCGCGACTCATACGGATCATTCAGAACGGCATCAACTCCGTGCGATGGGAGGTGGCCCAAGGCGACGTTTCGAATGGTGCCGCCCCACAGCCAACTCCTCTTGAACTCCGACACCGATTCCTCGACGATAGAGTCATCGAAGCGGGCGGGGTGAGACCCCAAACTCCCGCTCCGCACGTTCGCCGAGGCCGACGCATGCCATCGCCATTTCCGGGGATGAACCCGTATCTCGAACAGCCCTCCGTCTGGCAGGACTTTCATCAGCGGCTGGTGACTCACATTAGCGAGGCACTGACCGGGCAGGTGCGGCCGCAATTCTCGGTCAAGATCGAGGAGAGCGTTTTCATTCACGAGCCTGCCGCTGATGAGCGCGGGAGGCGGCTCGCTCGGCCCGATGTGGCGATCTTCGAGACCCCCGGACACGGCGGGGTCGCTGTGGCGGAATCCCACACGACCACGGTCGCGGCGCTCTTGGCCAGCCTGCCCGATAACGAGTTCGAGAAACACTCGTCCATTGAAATACGCGACCGGCACAGCCGTGATCTGGTCACGATGATCGAGGTACTCAGCCCCTCCAACAAGCGGTATGGCCCGGACCGTGAGCAATACATGACCAAGCGGTCGCTGTTATTGCACAGCGACGTGAACGTCGTCGAGATCGATTTGCTGCGCGGCGGGCCCCGGCTGTCATTGACCGGCGTTCCGGCGTGCGACTATCACCCGATGGTGAGCCGTCCGGCCCTGCGGCCCGATGTGCTGGCCTGGGCTGTATCGCTACGCGATCCGCTGCCCCCGATTTCGATTCCCCTGCGCGGTGCAGCCCCGGATGCGACACTGAATCTGCAAGCCCTGCTGCATGCGGTGTATGACGCAGCGGGTTATGAAGACTATCTCTACGAGACCCCGCCAGAGCCGCCTCTTTCCGCGGAGGACACGGCGTGGGCCGGGCCACTCGTGAAGTCGCTGAGCAGGCCGGAGGGCACGGTCTGAGGAACGAGGGATCCCTCGTTCCTCCAGCACCGAGAGTGGCTGAGACTTCAAGCGTGGAAGCGAATTTTCTTGGGAATCGCAACAGGCTGGGTCGAGTGTGTCACTCTCGATGAATCCGATTGATCTCCACCGGAGAAGTGTGTGCCGAAAGCGGCTCCTCCAGTGTGGAACTGTCATTCCGTCAGTCGGAACAGCCGGTCACGCGGATTTCCCGAGGGCCTATCCAAGGCCCCTCCCGTGACTTGCGACCGATGTCCGAATTGGTGTCTGGGCGGCATGCTGATTGCCCTGTAGTGCTTCAGCACAGTGGCCTCTGACCGTTCGCGGGGAGGCTTTCAATCCGGACGAATCCCGTTCTTGAGACGGGGAGGATCGTCCGCTGACGTGGGCACGGAAGGATCACACATGACAAGTTTGCGAAAGATGTTTCTGGCCGGTTGCATCGGCCTGTGGGGGGCAACGATCGCCCCAGGTACGGTGGCTTTCTGTGAGGAGCCGACCGTTCCGCCCGCCCCTCCCGTGGCGGTGACGAAGACCGCAGGAGACGCCCAGCCCCAGTCACCGGCCCAGCCCGAAGCGGCATTCATTGAAGTCGATGTGGAGTGCCCCGATGTGGCCTACCTCATCGTCGACGGGGCCACACAATCGAAGAGCGGGGCGAAACGCAAAGTCCGCATCGCTCGCGATGGGAAGCGAACTCTCTGCACGGTGATCGCCAACTGGTCCGAAGC
Source organism: Planctomycetota bacterium (assembly GCA_043734065.1). GTDB lineage: Bacteria > Planctomycetota > Planctomycetia > Planctomycetales > Planctomycetaceae > TH-plancto1. The sequence continues at coordinate 2,184 of JAYTFV010000515.1, read as the reverse complement.
CGGGCAGGACCGCCGCATCGAGCGGACGGTCAACGTCAATCAGCCGACCAAGCTCGTCTTCACGCTCGACGACCTCAACGCCAACGAGCAACAGTTGCTCGACTTGACGAATCAGGCGCGAGCCAACTCGGGTCTGCCGATGCTGCGGATGGACCCGCGTCTGTGCCGGGCGGCTCGCCTGCATAGTGCGAACATGGCCCGCCTGAATTCGATGTCTCACACTCTGGAGGGGAAGTCCCACCAGCACCGTACGATGGAGGCGGGCTACCCCAGCGGCATGGTGGCGGAGAACATCTGTTATAGCCAAGGCAATCCGCAGGCGGCCATCAACACGTGGCTCAACTCCAGCGGCCACCGGGCGAACATGCTGTCGAACCAATACAGCGACCTGGGCGTCGGCATCGGGTACAGCAGCAATGGCCAGCCGTACTACACGCAGGTGTTTGGTCGGTAGTGGCGAACTCCGGGATCGCGAAAACTTCCGAAGTCTTCGGAGACTTCGGAAGTTTGATCCTGCGCTTGGACGCGGAGTCGCGCTGCCCGCGTTCTGGCGAACGCAGCTACAGAGCCGACCTCACTCGCTCGACCTGACCGCCGAGATGCCCCGGCGGAGCGCCTCGCGCATGGCGTCAACCGGAGCGGCCTGGCGCGTGAAGCAGTGGTACTGCGCAGCGGCTTGGGCCACGAACATCTCCAGCCCGCTGACGCAGTGACAGCCGCGTTCCTTGGCTTGCTTGATGAGGAGCGTCTGCTCGGGGTTGTAGATCGTGTCGAAAACGACCGTCCCCTCGCGGAGCCAGTTGTCCTGGTACGGAGTGTCGTTCATGTTCGGGAACATGCCGATCGGCGTGCAGTTCACCAGCACGTCGACATACGCTGCGCCGCGATTCTCCCAGGCGACAAACTGACAGCCGAGTTGTGTCGCCAACTCCTGACCTCGCGACTTCGTGCGGTTGGTGATCGTGAGAGCGGCCCCCGCGCGCAGGACGCCTTGCCCGACCGCTTTCGCGACGCCGCCCGCTCCCAGCAACAGCACGCGCTTGCCCGCCAGTTCGTGATCTCCCTTCATGTCCAGCCCTAACTTGATGCTCGACAGGGCGGCGGCGAAATCGGTGTTAGCGGCGTACCAGTTGTTGCGGTTGTCGCGAAACAGAGTATTGGCCGCCCCGATGTCATCGACGATGTCGTCTCGGAAGTTGGCCAAGTGCAAGGCCCGCTCCTTGTGTGGAATCGTCACGCTGTAGCCTCGCACATCAAGCCACGCATAGGCTTCGAGTGTCTCATCGAGTTCCTCCGCAGGCACCCGCATCGGCAGGTAGACCGCGTTGAGGCCGTCGTGCCGAAACGCCGCGTTGTGGATCCGCGGGCTGTAGCTCTGAGCGATTGGATCGCCCAAGACGCCAAAGACCTGCGTCTGGGCATTGATCTGGTCGAACCGGTACAGATTCTTCATCTCGTCGAACGACAGTTGACCGGGGGCCATGACGCGATCGGAGCTGAACGTGGCGTAGGTGAACGGGGCTCCGTACTTGCCGCACAGGACGCGGCTCACCAAGCCGAACTCGCCCATGCAGAAGGCGATGGTCGGGATGCGGGCGTCCTTCACGAGCTTGAGCAGGCGGATGTTGTCTCGTGGCGACTGGGCCATCGTGACGATCTTGACGATGTCCGCATCCAGGGTGCACATTTGGGCGTGCCGCTCCTCCAGTGAGTCCGGCGTTTCGTTGAAGTCGTGGAAGCTGACGATGCGTTTCGTTTTGCCGTAGCGTCGAATCTTAGTGGCGATGTCGTCTTCGAGGTCGACGTACTCAGCCCCCGCGACGATTGCCTGCCGCAGCAGCGACTGCCGCTGGTCCTCGCTCAGCTTGGACCGGCCGCCATCCACCGGTCGACGACAAGTCACGACCACCGGCGTCGGACGCTCCGCTAATAACCGATGCAGGTCAGGCGGCTTCGAGAGCCAGTCGAGCCGCAACTCCACCAATTCGGCCCCGCGCTGGGCGAGAGCCTGGTATTCGGCGGTGACCATCGAATGTCGGGTGCGACCCAAACTGACGCAAATCATGCTGTGGTAACACTCGGTGGGATGCAGAGGACGAGATCATGCACGAGGTGCCCGGAAGTCAAACAACGCAAAGTAGCGTCCGCAGGGACATCCCGTAAAGCGTCCCCCGTTTAGCCGCG
>JAYTFV010000514.1:0-3074 GCA_043734065.1 Planctomycetota bacterium | reverse complement strand
ATGAGATTTTGCCTCAAGGTCGTGTTGTCCGGTTGAGCATTTGGCGATCGGAAAGACTGCGTCGGGCGTGACGCGATTCGCGATCAGCCATCGTGCGGGGCCGTGAGAACGTACCCCCTGTGAAACAACAAACCCCCCGGCGTGACATGCGACGGGGGGCTTGTGAGTCTGGAGTACACCGTGCCGGACTACTTCTGAGTCGCGGTCGATGAAGCGGACGGTGTCGTCGGTTGAGTCTTGGCCAACTCGCCGCGTTCCTTCAACACGGCCACGCGTTCATCGGCTCCGGCCACGATGGCTTGAGCGGCCTGCAACTGATCCTCGGTGAAGTACGGAGTATCCTCCGAACCGACGTTGTTATACATCTTGTTGGCCAATTGGTCCCACGACATATTGTTGGCGATGTGCCAAGCTGCTGCCTGGGCCGAGGCCCGATCGAGCTGTCCGGTCGCGACCATCTTGCAGAGTTCATGCACGCGGGGATCGGAGGTGTACTTCTCGGGACGGACGATCGTGTAGTGCAACTTCTGACTGGGCGTCTTCTTGCCGTGTTCGAGACAGACCATGCTGACCGGAACTTTGGCGATCGTAGCCACGGGGATCGAGAAGAAGCCGCCTCCGCCGCCCCCGCCTCCGCCTTGCTGCCCACCTTGTTGTCCGCCGCCCCCGCCGCCGCCTTGTCCGCCACCACCCGCGGCTTGATTCTGTCCACCTTGTCCGCCCTGTCCGCCTTGACCGCCTTGTTGACCGCCACCCCCGCCACCGCCTTGTCCGAACTGGGCCAGCACCTGGACGCCGACGAAGGCCTCAGGCATCTGGATGGTCAGGGGAGCATCGGTTTTATTCTCGACGAGTAGATGCCCTTCGAACTCACTCTTGGCCACGAGGCGGACGGAGACCTTCTCCTCGTCCATGGCCTCGAACAGGCCGCTCTGTGGCAGCGTGGGATCGAACTTTAGATGCCGCATCACCACTGGCTTCTGGGCTTTCTCTTTCGGGTGGGTCGCCTTCTCCTCGGCGAAGGAGCAGCAGACCAGTGCCAGAAGACACATCGGAATCAGTGGAAGACGTCGCAGCACCATGGCTGAACCCTTCAGGTTGAAGACAGAATCGGCACTCGCAGAACCCATCAGGGAACGGGCCTTATCGATCTTATCGTTCGGCGGTGGCTTCTCGCAATGAAATACTTTCTCGATGGCCACGATTTTGCCTCAAGGTGTTTTTGGGAGACGGTGCGACTGGCATAGCGGGAAGAGGCACTCTGGTTTCACCGGCCCGTGGACTCTCTCCGCCGATCCTGGGTCGGACCAGTTCCCCAAACCGCGTCTTCTTTGAGAAACCACTGACGCTCCATCGGGTTACGGAGAAATCTATTGACCCGAATCGCGATTTCGAACTATACGCATTCTCCCTGATTCCCCGCCATCCCTGCTCCCGAGTCTCTCCCCCCTGTGGCCCCATGTTCTCCCCGATCCCTCTCATCCAGCGCTACGTCTTTGGGGAATTGACCCGCACGTTTGTGTTCGTGCTGTCGGCGGTCACGGTCCTGACGGTCTTCGCGGGTGTCGTTCAGCAGGCCCTGGAAAAAGGACTCAGCATCGCGCACACGCTGCTGATTCTGCCCTACATCATTCCCAGTATGCTGCCCTTCACTATTCCGGCAGCCCTGCTGATGACCGTCTGTCTCGTCTATGGACGCATGGCCGGAGACCACGAAGTCACAGCCGCCAAGGCCGCGGGCATCAGCGTGATGTCCCTGCTCTGGCCGTCCCTGTTTCTGGGGGCCTCGCTAAGTGTGTTCTCGATGGTGCTGACCGACCAGGTCATCCCTTGGGCCGAAGGCAAGATTGAGCAAACCATCGTGCAGGCCATGGAGGACATCTTCCTGGAGAAGCTGCGATCCCAGAACGGCTTCCATGATCCCAATCATGGAATCTCGATCACGGTGGCGGGCGTCGAGGGTCGCGAACTGATTCGGCCCCATATCGAGCTCGGAAATCGCGAAGAGGGGCCCGATCGCATCACCACATTACGTGCGGAAGTCGCGTCGATTCATCTGCAACCCCGGAATCGCCGGGTGATCGTCCGCCTGAAGAATGTCTATGTGACCCTCCCCGACCGCCAAAGTCTGCGGTACACCACGGAGAAACTGTTCTCGTTTCCCTGGGAGGGTGAGGCCCGCAAGCCCAAGGCCCGCTACCTCGCCGTCTCCCAGATCGACGACGAAATGCAGGCCATCACTCAGGAAATCACCGATTCCCACGACCGCCAATGGATCGAGTCCACCATGGCCCTCACCCGCGCCGACTTCGACTCCCTCACCAGTCCCGCCCTCTCCATCAACCCGAATTTCCAGCCCCGAAACAACTGGTATCTCAAACTCCTCACCGAAAAGCACAGCCGCTACGCCCTGGCCAGCAGTTGTTTCTTCTTCGTGCTGCTCGGCGGCCCGTTTGCGATCTGGCAGGGCAAGAGCCAGTTCCTGACCAGCTTTCTGTTTTGTTTTGGCCCGATCGTGGGCGTCTACTACCCGCTCGTGCTGGGGATGATGACCCAATCCAAACAGGGCAACATCGACCCCCTGATCGGCATGTGGCTCGGCAACCTCGTCCTCGGCATCGCCGCGCTGTTTGTGCTGAGGCGCGTCGTGCGGTATTGACGCCACACGTCCCCCCCCCAGATGTCCGCAGCGACATCTGGGGGATCCCCGCGTCACGCCTTCGAGGCTCACCCTTCCGGTGGGGCACGCAGCCAACCCAGCCTGCTCTGCTGCCGTAGCACTCGTCAGGCAGGCGATGTAATTCCAATAAGCGCCCGCCCTACACGCGACCCAATTAGTTCCCGCTAGCATAGCTCTTCGCATCATTTCATTGGATGCTTTCATGCTAAGTTCATCCTTCCGTTTATCGGCGGGGTGGCCCCGGTTGGGTCGCTGTGGACCCTGCCGGGGCGGCGCTAGGCGGAGGAGGTTCTTGGGATGAGGCTGGCCTGCGTGATCACCCTTGTGCCAAGGCACATCGGGAGGCTCCAAGCGAGCCAACCGGTGCCACCCCACGATAACGCTCTGGTCCCTG
>JAYTFV010000513.1:0-7753 GCA_043734065.1 Planctomycetota bacterium | reverse complement strand
TAAGCACCGTTCGAGAAACAAGAGTCGTCTTTCGCTCCGCGAAAGACCGGCCTTTCGCGGAGCGAAAGGCGACAATCGGACAGTTACTCCTCGAACGATCCTAAACCTCTGTGGATCGATCAGGGTTTGAATCCAATGGCGTGTGCTGAGGCCCCCAACAGCGTCCGGTTGAGTTCTCCTCCGGCGAAGAGCATCTCTTCGATCGCGGCATCGACATCGGCGATCGTCAAAGCGTCCTGGCACTGTCGCTCGAGTTGGAACTGATACGAGCGGCGCATCAGCTCTTTCATGAAGGCGGCGCTCATCCCGTCGGTCTTACGGACGATTTGGTCGAGCAGTGGGGGCGGGACTTCCACTCCGCCCGCATACATCGCGGCGAGTTGACGACGACCGGCCTCATCGGGGAGGGGGAATTCGATCGCTTGATCGATTCGCCCCGGGCGACCGGCCAGCGCGGGCTCGAGCATCTCCGGACGATTCGTGGTCAGGATGAACATGATCTCGGCGTCCTCAGTCAGCCCATCCATCTGGTTCAGGAGCTTGTTCAGCAGAGCCTCTCCACACGCAGAACCCATTTGCTCCCGGTCGCGGGCGATCAGGTCGGCGTCCTCGATCACGACGATACTCGGTTGCAGCAACCGGGCCAGCGTCATGTACTCCTCCAGCAGACCAACCTGCTCCGCCGTAATCAGCAGAGTCGTGGTGCCCGGAATGGCGCGTGTCAGATAATGGATGCAGTGCGTCTTCCCCGTCCCCGGAGGGCCGTAAAACAAAATCCCCTTCCGCGTGGAAAGCCGCCGTTCGCGCAGCTTGTCACGCTGATTCATAAAGCCGATGACATTTCGGTCGAGCAGCGTCAACGTCTTCGCGGGGAGGATGATCTCCTCGCGGCTCACACAGCGCAGCCGATGAACACGAATACCCGACTGTCGTCCGCGATAGTCATGCTCATTCTGCTCCAGCGACAGAATCTTTCCGCGATAGCTGCGCGCTTGATTGATCGCGGTTTCGAGGCGGCGAAAGACGCGATTGACGATTTCGTGTGTTTCGGAACAATCGAGTCCGGCCATTTCGACTCGCAGGCCGGTGACCTCCCCAAACCGACCAGCGGGCGAGAGCAGGAGGGCCAGCTGGTGAGTCCCGGAGTTCAGCATCCACAAGCCGGAATTCAAGCAACGGACTGGCGTCTCATCGCCGATATCGACCTCCTGGTACTGGGGCGGAGTGCAGCGCGGACGGAAAGTCTCATCGATCATTGTCAGGCAATTCGACAAGCTGGCCGGCTCGTGATATTGAGCCTGGACCCCGCAGAAATGCTGGATTTGAAAGTCCCGCACGACCTCGTCGAGTGCGAGTTGGAGATCGGGTCGAATGCGCTGTGGAAAGGTCCGTTCGAGAATTGTGAGGGCCTCAATCTGGACCGGGCCAAAATGCCGTCGTGCCAGATCATATGCCGAGAGGGTCTGGGCAGACGCCGATCGAAAGGGCCACATGGTCTGGCTTCCTGCTGGTGAATCGGGTGTCCAGGTCACATCATGAGATGTGGCCCGGTCGTCTGTGAGATGATACGGGTCTTTGTTGCGGTATGCGATCTGGTCTCAATCTGACTGGCGGCAGCAGCCCAGAACAGGTTCAGTATTCATCGTTTCTTGGTGGAGTTTTCGCCGTCAGATGGTCTGATGCGACTCGCTGGCGGGCGGCGATACCTGTGCCATGCGGAAACCAGAGTCTCACGAGATCGAACTGCAATGAAAACTGCCTGCTGTCTGCTGCTATGCCTGTTGGGGAGTGGCCTCGTGGTGAGTCCCGCGCGGGCGGAGATCACGTTGTTGGGTGAGGCTCAGATCGCCGGGGACAGCCTCGACAAGTCGGAGCTGACCGGGGCCTTTGAGAATGGGATCCCGTTGGCCCAATTGGGTGGGATCAGTGCGATCGAACATGTCACGGGGGACGAGTACATCCTGCTCTCGGATCGTGGCCCGAATGATGGAGCGGTCCCGTATGCGACGCGGTTCCACCTGGCCACGATCAAGATTCCCTCCAATGGTTCGCAGCCCACGGTTCAACTGACGGCGACGCACCTGTTGACCAAGAAGTCGGGGGAGCCACTGATCGGGGCGGCGAGCGCATTCCTCAAAGGAGAGGATCTGCCGGGGCGGTTAGACCCCGAAGGATGCCGTCTCGTGCGTCGTCCCGGCGAGGAGGCGCTGCTGGCGATCAGCGACGAATACGGCCCGCGTGTCGACCTGTTCGACTTGACCGGCAAGCGGGTGCAGAAGCTCAAGGTGCCCAGCAAGTTCGAGATCGACGCCCCGAGCGGCGATGCCCTCGCTGAGGCTCATGACAACACCCAGGGACGACAGCCGAACAGCGGGTTCGAGGGGTTGGCGATCTCGCCGGACGGGAAGACCTTGTACGCGACGATTCAGAAGCCCTTGCTGCAAGATGGGGTCATGGAGAACGACAAGCGGGTGGGGATGTTGAATCGCATCCTGCGGATCGATCTGGCGACTGGGGAGACGGCGGAGTTCGTGTATCCCCTGGAGCCGCTGAATACCGGGGTGAGTGAGATTCTGTGCGTGGATCAGCGGCTGGCACTGGTCTTGGAACGCGACAGTGGGTCTGGAGAGGCGGCCCACGTCAAACGATTGGCGCTGATCGACTTCGAGGGGGCGACCGATGTGTCTGACATCCCATCGCTCCCCGCGAAGCCCGAGGATTTGCCGCCCGTCATTCGACCCGTGAGCAAGCGTCCCTTCTTCGACCTGCTCGACTCGCGTTTCGGGATTGCGGGAGCAACAGCTCCCGCCAAGTTCGAGGGCCTGACCTTCGGTCCCGACCTGGAGGATGGCCGCAGGACGTTGCTAGTGGCCGTCGACAACGACTTCGTGAAAGAGAACCCGATTCGGATTTATGTCTTCGCGATTTCGCCGGATGAGTTCGCGAAGTGATCGTGAGAGTTCAGCCCGTGGGAGTTCAGCCTTCTGGCGGCTCTTCGCCCGGTGACTGTCTCCCGGAGGCAGGCCACACAGCTTAAGGCTGACCCGGGCGTGGCCTCTCATCCCGGAGGGAAGTCAGAAATTAGCCGGGGTCGGATGAAACCGCTTCCCGAACCTCGTGCGGGGCGGGAGATGCGCCAGAGGCAGGCTTAAGCTGTGTAAAGCCTGGACTCCTACGTCGTCTGGGGAGTGAGAAAATTCGTTCACTCCGGCACTCCCCGATTGACGGGGTTCGTTTTCTCCCGATATACCTGCGGGTTCCCCGGTGGGGCGAATTTGGTTCCCGTCAGTGTCTTTCGGAATCCCGTGATGGCTCAGCGAATCTTCAACTTCTCCGCCGGTCCGGCGGTTCTCCCGGTTCCGGTCCTCGAAGAGGCCCGCGACAACCTGCTGTCGCTCGGCAACACCGGGATCGGGATTTTGGAGCACTCCCACCGCGGCAAGGCGTTCATCAAGATACTCGAAGAGGTCGACGCCCGGTTCCGCGAGCTGGCCAGTATTCCCGCGAACTACAAGATCCTGTTCCTCGGCGGCGGGGCCTCGACGCAGTTCTATCAAGTGCCGATGAACCTTCTCGGCAAGACCGACACCGCCGATTACCTCATCACCGGCTCTTGGGCGGAAAAGGCCAGCAAGGACGCCAAACGCTTCGGCAAGGTCCACATCGCCTGCTCCAGCCAGGACCGCAACTTCTCGTACATCCCCGAGACGGTGACCTACAGCGACGCCCCGACCTACGTGCATTACACCTCGAACAACACGCTGTTCGGCACTCAATTCCAGACTGACCCGGTCGCCCCCGCAGGCGTGCCACTGATCTGCGACACGAGCAGCGACATGTTCAGCCGACCGATCGATGTCGCTAAGCACGCGCTGATCTACTCCGGGGCGCAGAAGAACCTCGGTCCGGCGGGCGTGACGATTGTCATCATCCGCGACGACCTGATTGCCAAGGGAGCTGTCGACATCCCGGCCATGCTGCAGTACCGCACGCACGCCGAGAACGACTCCTGCTACAACACCCCTCCGTGCTTCTCGATCTACGTCGTCGGGCTGGTGCTGAAGTGGATTCAGGCCCAGGGCGGCCTCTCCGCGATGGCCACCCGCAACGAGGCCAAGGCGGGCAAACTCTACGCCGCCCTCGACAGCAGTAAACTCTTCAAGCCCACAGCGGCCAAGACGAGCCGGTCGCGGATGAACGTGACGTTCGTGACCGGCAACGAAGACCTCGACAACAAGTTCGTGACCTTCACGAAGGAGCGGGGCATGGACGGCCTGAAAGGCCACCGCAGCGTCGGCGGCATGCGAGCCAGTATCTATAACGCCTTCCCGCCCGAAGGCGTCGATGCCCTCGTGGCCGCGATGGCCGAGTTCGAAGCCGCGAACCCACCCGCGTAGGCTGGCTGCTTCTTCGGGCCGACGACTCAGCGCTGCTTGCGCCAATAAACGCCGTCCTTGTCGATCGACACGATGGCATCATCAATGCCATGAGCGGTGCGGTATTCATCCACGGCTCGTCGGCATTCGGTGAATGACCAGTAGTCGTCGATGATGCAATAGCCACCCGGTGAGAGCTTGGCGTACGTCAGATTCAAAGCATCGCGAGTGCTTTCATAGGTATCGCCATCGAGTCGCAACACGGCCAGTTTCTCGATGGGTGCGTGAGGGATCGTGTCAGCGAAGAACCCCTTCAACAACACGACCTGATCGTCCCACAGGCCGAACCTGGCAAAGTGGGACTGCACATGCTCCACCCCTGTCCCGCGGAGTTGCATCACAGTTTCGGGATGACGCATGTGCCAGAGGGTGATCTGCACCAGATCATCACTCGGATCCTGGGTGGCAGGAAACGATTTCTGAAACCGCAGAAAGATCGATTTGGTCAGGTAACGCCGCCAACCTGCACCGGGCACAGCGGCCAAGACGCGGGCCACAGTAGGCAACCAGAATGAATTCGCAGCCGATTGTGCCGGGGGAATGTACTCGTAGGTGTCGCAGGCGAAGACGCGGCGGTCCCGACAGTCGTGGGCTTTCAATACGGCACGCATCAGCACGGCGGCCCCCCCGCGCAGCACTCCCAATTCGATCAAGTCACCCGGAACGCCATCGAGCAATACCTGCTCGATACAACGCTGCAACTGCTCCAGGCGTTTCCAACCGACCATACTGAAGGCCTGCGTCGGCTGATCCCGCCCGAGCAGCCGAGATTCCAAGTCAAACGAGTCCACAATTTTGAATTCTTTGTCCGTGGTGATCAACCACGCGGGACGGTCCTCATAGATGAGATTGACGATGGTCCTTCGGACGAGATCGAGATAGAGCTGAGCGGCCCCGGCTGAAGGATCGGGAGGGATTACTCCGGAGGTCAGGTACAACTCGGGAGGCGTCGGCGGGCGGTCCGCATCCTGAAACACGGCTCGCCGGGTCCGCTGCGACGCCAGTTGTTGCAGGACAAAGGCCAGCATCATGAGTGAGAACAGGCCCGCCGTCAGCCCGCCCGCAGTGGCCGAGAGCTTCCATTGTTCTGCCCAGCCACCGGTTCGCAAGAACAGGACGTTGCCAGCGACTGTGACCAACATCAGGGCCGCGATTCTCAGCATGACTCACCACTTCTCTCAACAGGCCTGTTCGATGAGTTGGTCGTATTAGATGGACTTATTTTGTCCGACGGCGGCTTCGTGAAACTCTTCACGCGTCTCAATAGTGGTGATGCCACGCCCCTCCACGCGATAGATGACGCCACGCCATTCGTGGATTTTCGTGAAGAACGCCGTCACGGCTGCCAGCGGATAGATAAGTCCGGTCAGGAACAGACTCGGTGCCGCGAGGCAGATGCGTTTCCAGTCGTACGGAGCCGCCCGTTGCTGCCGTTGCTCCCACAAGAGTTTCCGGACCAGCCCATCGAAATAGCCGATGAGGGACAACGTGACGATGTCGTAGAGAACACCACCCGCGCACCACCATCTCCAACTCGACCGGCCTTCGACAATCGACAAGGGCAACAGCACCCACATCACCAAAAAGATGACGAGAGCCTCGGCCAGGACCGACCACCAGTGGGAATGGTGCAGCCGCGTGGACAACATCTGACGGACGAGGAACCCCCAGAAATTCTGGAGGCCGCACGTCTCCTCGTTGAGCATCACCAGCGACACGATCGGCATCACGCGCTGGGGCTTGTTGGCGAGAAAACCGCCGAGCGCTGTGTCTTCGCCGAACGCATGCTGTAGACACTCCAGGAATTCGGGATTGCGAAACAGATCGCCGCGCATCGCCATACTGCCCGCCCAGGGGATGCGATATTTTCGCATGGCACAGAAGGCCAGCGAGTTCCAGTAATAGCGACACAGCCCCCCCAAGGCCAGATTCGTCGGGGCATACCAGCGGTTTCCAAAGGTCGCCACGGTCAGAGGGTCTTGCAACGGAGCCACCAATTCCCGCAGCCAACTTGGATGGGGAATCGCATCCGCGTCGCACATCGCCACGACTTCCGTTTCAGTCGGAATGCGACTCAAACCAGAAAAGAAGCTGCTCGCCCGCCGCGAACAGTGGGGCAACAAGCGATCCCGGATGAGGACTTCGATCCGATCGTTGCCGAATTCTTTGACCAGGTGTTCCACCTGGGGCATGGCACCATCGCCGAGGGAATCGACGACGATGACGACCTTGTAGCCGGGATAATCCTGGTTCGCGAGGCCCCGCAGACAGCGATCCAGAAACGGGTCCGCGCCGCGTAAACACAGGATCACCCGAGCGGACGGCGTGAAATCACGCGATTGTGAGTCCCCCCGCGCGAGTGCCACCCTCATCTCTCGAATGCACGGCAGATAGTTCAGGACCACACAAATCGTCATGACGATGAACACGATCGCGGCGATGACACCGGAACTAATCATGACAATCCATGCAAGGGAAGAGGCAGCCTGGGGATGAAACTGACATGGAGGGACAACCGATTCAGAGAGAATGGCTAGTCATTTGCCTCGATTATCTGCAAGCAGGATCGAATCCAGCGGGGCACAGCGGGCCATTCTTCTGGCCGTGAGGACAGGTGTCAATGTGAACGGATCGCCGGAAGCCTATCGTCGAACGCAGGAAACAACGGGAGCTAAAATCGCAGGTCTGTTATGCTGCGCAGATTCTCTGAAAAAGTAGCTGGCCGCCCCCTGAAAGTGTGACCCTTCCGGTCGCCGACGATCAGACCTCACGCGGTCACTGGCAGTCAGTCGAAGACATGAATCGGAAAGGTGTTGCCGGGATACATCCCGTCGCGGGCCTTGGACCTCTGCTGGTCGAAGGTGCCTGCGTTGGAGATCACTGCCAGACGTGTGCCGCGGGGGTGCAGGGCGACCGAGTGGCAGTTGGGCAGCTGCTGGTCACCGGTGAAGAACGGGGCCGTTTCGCCGGTGCGGTGGAAAAAGTAGGTTCATCCGACTATTTTTGGGGTTGGGTCATCCCAAGGTTTTAACCTTGTAGGGTGGACTCGTCCTCGGTATTGGCGGCAAGCCATTTTCCGACGACCCGCGCACCGAACGGGGTCGTCAGCGATCAATACGCCGCCGTGCAAATCGTGACGAACGAAGGAAAGGTCGTGGTGGGCCGAATCGTGAACCTCGCTGGCGACACCGTGCAGGTCAACATCAACATGGCTGAACCCAACGTCCTCGAAGCCATCGACCGCCAGTCGATCGAAGAGAGGGGTCCGTCCAAGACCTCGATGATGCCCATCGGGCAGCAGAACCCCCTCCATGACG
>JAYTFV010000512.1:0-7853 GCA_043734065.1 Planctomycetota bacterium | reverse complement strand
GACGGAGGGGTCTGATGAAACGGGCGAAAACTCGATGGATTGGGTTTGCGGGGGATGAGGAAGGCTGTGGCGATCATCGCTCGCCGATGAGGCGAGCCGGATGGCGTTAGCCCAGTGGCGCTGACTTGAGCAACCCGAAGCGTCAGCGCGGGGGATCGAAAGCGACGTTTCCCTCGCTGACGCGTCGGGTTACTTAGTTCAAGTCCGTGCCATTGGGCGCCAGCCTCCGGACCTCGGGCGAGCGCTGAAAGAGTCTGGGGACTGATGCCTCTCCCGGCATCTTCTTCGATTCCACTTCATTTGGTTGAAAATTTGTGCGGACCGCCCGCATCTGTGCAGAGGGGCTTTCCAGGAATACCGATGAAGGTATATAGTTCATGGTCGCTTCACGGTCGTTTCACGGTTGCCTCCCCGTGTGGGGAGCAACTGTGGTTGCCCTTTTGAGGACTTTGAGTCATGGCCCTCACCAGCAGGTTGCGTCCCACTCGATTGAAATTCCATCCGGATGCCTACCGATTTGTCTTCGAAGCCCTGCAATTCACGCAGGAGCATCTGAAGAAAACGGCTCAGGACGCCGAGGACGATTCTGCGCATATCAGCGGACCGGAGTTGTTGGACGGGGTGCGCGAGTTGGGCCTCCGAAAGTTCGGGATGCTGGCCAAGACGGTGTTCCAACATTGGGGCGTGAGGTCGACCGACGACTTTGGTCGGATTGTCTTCGAGTTGATCGAGTGCGGTGAGATGCGAAAGACCGACCGCGATCAGCTGACCGATTTCTTTGGCGTGTATGATTTTGACAATGCGCTCGTGCGCGACTACTCGATCGACACGGCTGGGGCGTTTAAGCGCCCCGTGCCCGCCGTGGCTCCGGCAGGCGATGCGTAGTGGTGACATCCGCCCGCACGTGGATGACTTGAAACCAACGTCCGATCACGGGGAAAGACTTCGGAAGTCTGTTGGCTACCGCGCACGCCGACACCAATCCGCCCACCTTCTGGCGAAGGTGGCTACATTCGCCAGAACGTGGGCAGCTGGCCCTTACGGAGCCAGGAACACGCGCTGGGCCGTTTGCAACTGGTCGGCGAAGAACTCACCCTCGTCGCCGAGTGTCTTGAGTTCTCCAATCGCGGCGTCAAAACGGCGTTGTCCTTCGGTGGCCATCGTCCCCAGTAGATGCAGCGACAGAGCCAGAAACCCTTCGGCCATCGAAATGCTGGCAGGTTGACCCGCTTGCAGGTAAGCCGCCTTCGCCGTTTCAAAGGCCTGCTGGGCGGCGAACTCCTGCCCCAGGGCCAGTCGCTGGGCTCCCAACAGCCAGCCAGCATTGCCGACCGATTCCGGGCCGAGACTCTCCTCCAAGACCAGTCGGTGATGCAAACGGGCCAGATCGATCGCAGCTTCGAGGTCAGACTGCGTCGGATGGACGGCGTCATCCGCCCAGCCCGGCCAGAGGTGGGAGCTGACGTTATACGACAGCTTCCGGGCCGCCGAGAGCAGGTCGCTTCGCAGTGCGGCATCCCCGGTTGCATGCGCCTCGCGCAGAGCGTGCCCGATTCCCGCTCGCCCGATCCATACCATCTGCGGGAGCTTCCGCTGTGAGAAGAGTTCCCGGACCACCAGGTGAAAGCACTGCATGACCCGACGAGGTTCCCCGGCACAGAGCAATCGAGCGATGGCCTCGAACGAATCGCTCTGATCGATGGCGTCCAGAGCCAGCGGGATCGTGGTATGAAACAGATCATCCTCTTCCGACATGGCGGGCCTCTCATCCGTGGGTGGGGAAACGTCGATACAGGATACTACATGTTCTCGACGGGGAAAGCCCAGGGGTTGCCACCCCTGGGCTTTGGTCTTCACCGCTCGGCTCGGCGAGCAGCGCGAAATCTTCGCGTCAGCAGCACGCGCACCAACCACCTGGGCAGTATCCGAAACATTGTCGCCGACAACGCCACTCCGCAACCGGGGTAAACCGTGGCAGCCCCGCGTTCGAGCGCCGCCAAGCCGTCGGCCACGACTCGATCGTTCGGCTGTCTCAGAAACTCCTGGCCCGAGCGGTCGGTGTCGTGCCCCTCCGCGCGACGGGCGGTCTGACTGAACGAAGTTGGAGTCGGGCCGGGGCAGACAGCTGCGACGGGGATTCCCTCGTCGAGGAGTTCGATCCGCAGGGCCTCGGTGAAGCTGGTCACGAACGCCTTGGTCGCCGCGTAGATCGCCATGCCCGGCAGCGGGAGGGTTCCCGCCAGCGAGCTGACATTCAGAATGCCCGCTGGTCGATGCTGTCGCAGGAGCGGGAGCAGGTCGTGGGTCAGTTGGACCAGGCCGGTCACGTTGACATCGATCTGCTGCTGGATGCGAGCGGCCTGGGCGGTCTCGAACGGGCCATAGTCGCCCAGACCGGCATTGTTAATGAGCAGGTTGATCGTCGTCTGGCTCTGGGTGATCATCGCGAGGATTCGCTGGCGTCCCTCCGCAGTCGAGACATCGGCGGGGCAGATGATGACCTCCAGCTGGGGATTGAGTCGCAGCAGTTCCTCACGGACCGCGAGAAGTTCCGGTTCGCGCCGCGCCACAAGAACCAGTCGCCGCGCCCGCGGGGCCAACTGCCTGGCGAACTCCACGCCCAAGCCCGCCGACGCCCCCGTGATGACGGCGATTGCTCCCTGGCACGAAAAACTTGTCACGAAAATCGACTCCCGATTGGAGACCCTGCTCATCCGGAAAGCAGTCTATCAGGTGCGGTCCGAGCCGACTCGCTTGCACGGTGCGATTCGCACGGCTGGCCAGTTTGTCGCATTGAGAAAAAGCTCAGCCCGCTGCGCCCGCCAGGGCGTGCGAGAGAAATCCCTCGCTGGCGCTTCGGGCTGGCCGATCTTCAGCCCACGCAGAGTCACAAACTGGCCAGCTGTGCGCGGCCCCTCATCCGCTGGTCACTTTTCCGCCTGTCCGTTATCGTTCTGTTCCACGAACCGCGTGCGCTCCACAGACACTCGCCAAGGCCCGACCGATGCAGAAGATCAAGGTAACCGGAACCGTTGTGGACCTCGATGGCGATGAGATGACGCGGATCATCTGGCAATTCATTAAGGACAAGCTGGTCCACCCGTACCTCGACATCAAGATCGAGTACTACGACCTGGGCATGGAAAACCGGGACAAGACGCACGACAAGGTCACGGTCGACGCAGCCCATGCGATTCAGAAGCATGGCGTCGGGGTGAAGTGTGCCACGATCACTCCCGACGAGGCTCGGGTCAAGGAATTCAACCTGAAGGAGATGTGGAAGTCCCCTAACGGCACGATCCGCAACATCCTCGGCGGCGTGATCTTCCGCGAGCCGATCATCTGTCAGAACGTCCCGCGTCTGGTGCCGGGCTGGACGAAGCCAATCATCGTCGGGCGACATGCGTTTGGCGATCAGTACAAGGCCACCGACTTCAAATTCCCTGGTAAGGGGACGCTCTCCATCAAGTTCGTGGGCGACGATGGACAGGTGATCGAGAAGGAGGTCTACAAGGCTCCCGGCAGCGGCGTCGCGATGGCGATGTACAACCTGGATGACTCGATCCGCGAGTTCGCCCGCGCGTCGCTGAACTACGGCCTGAACCGCAACTACCCGGTTTACCTGTCGACGAAGAACACGATCCTCAAGCAGTACGACGGGCGGTTCAAGGAGCTGTTCCAGCAGATCTTCGATGCGGAGTTCAAGGCCGAATTCGACCAGCGCGGGCTGACGTACGAACACCGCTTGATCGACGACATGGTGGCCAGCGCGATGAAGTGGTCGGGCGGATATGTCTGGGCCTGTAAGAACTACGACGGGGATGTGCAGTCCGACACCGTGGCCCAGGGCTTCGGATCGCTGGGCCTGATGACCAGCGTGCTGATGACACCGGACGGCCTGACCGTCGAAGCCGAGGCGGCACACGGCACGGTCACGCGGCACTACCGCGAACATCAGAAGGGGAAGGAGACCTCGACGAACTCGATCGCGTCGATCTTCGCCTGGACGCGAGGCCTGGCTCACCGGGCCAAGCTCGACCAGAACGCCGCCCTGGAAAAGTTCTCCCACACGATGGAGCGAGTCTGCATCGAGACCGTCGAAGCCGGGTTCATGACCAAGGATCTCGCGGTTCTCGTCGGTCCGCATCAGAAGTGGCTCTCGACCAGCGGCTTCCTCGACAAGGTCGATGAGAACCTGCGGAAGGCGATGGCTTAGTGTTGTCGCGGGACAGTCCCATCGGCCCGTCTCCATTCGCCCCGTTTTCCTTTTTCGAAAGCATCCATTCATGGCAATCATGCACACGGACGTTGCTGATCCGATCAACACCATTACCAACTCCGGCAACGGAGGCCACGGCTATGGCGTCGTGAATTTCAACGGGAAACCCGCCAGTACGGCGGATATCATGGCCGAATTGGCGTTGGCGGATCTCGACGCTAATGATCTGAAGGAGATCAACGACGAGCTGGAAGGCGTGATCAAAGTCTGGAAGTCGCGGAATAACCCGAACCAGTACATCCCCTCGGACATGGTGGGCTTGACCCCCACGTTGGATATCCGGATCCCTGGAAACCACAATCAGCGCTGGAGCATCGGTGTCCGGTGGGACAGGTGAACTGTGGACGCATGCAGTCCGTTCGGGTGGGGATTCAATCTGACAGACGGATACGCCTGAACCTCTCGACGCGACTCCACACGATGCCACTCTTAACAAGAGGTCCAAGCCAAGTGACGATTGATCGTCGTGTGCATATGGCTGGAAAATGGCACCAAAGGCTCTCGATCAGCGGGTTCCTCGACAAGGTCGATGAAAACCTGCGCAAGGCGATGGCGTGAGGCGTGGTCGCAGGACGGACTCCCAGGGCTCGCCCCTACCGACGCAGTAAGAACTCATGGCTCGTCAGCAGGCTCCAGAACAAGTCCTCCAGGCCCGCGCGGTGCTTCGCCCGGTCATCGCTCGAACTCACCAATAGCAACACCGCCGCAGCCTCTTCCGGCGGGCGCGGAGCGCGACTGAGTGTCGCCCAGTAGGCTTCGTGGACGACCTCGCTGGGACCGGTTTGCTGGTCGATGAATTGAGTGAGTCGATTGTCCGGAGCGGTCAGCAACCCCTGGAGTGACTCACCGGAGATCAGTTGGAACGCCTGCACCAGTGTCGGCGAATCAGTCCGTTCGCACTCGCACGACTGCAATCGCTGGGGCTTGCCAAACAGGCTGAGAAACTTGTCGGAAGCCGTGGCGGATTCGTCGCGGGACTGTGACGGTCGAGCCCCCAGGATTTGCCTGGAGCGCGTCCCCTCCGGATAACCCCCGAACTTCGAGGTCGTTCCCAGCGATTGGCCGAACGCATCGAGCAGTTGTTCCGCTCCGAGTCGGCGCGGGAGGGCGTGCGAGAAATTGACTTCGTCGGTCACGCTCGTGGCATTGGTGTCGCAGGCCAACTGATACGTCGCCGAGTTTATGATCGACCGAAGCAGCGGCTGAAGGTGGAACCCCTGCGCGGCGAAGTCGCGAGCCAGGGCGTCGAGCAGTTCTGGGTGCGAGGGCGGGTTTGACTCGCGGAAGTCATCCAGAGGATCGACGATGCCGCGTCCGAAGAGGTGGAACCAAACGCGGTTGACCTGGGCCTTCGCGAAGAACGGGTTCGCAGGGTCGGCAATCCACTCGCCCAGGGCCTCGAGCCTGTCGGCCTGCGGCGGGACCGGTTTGTCGGCGAGCAGGAACCTCGGCTCGCGCGGGGTATTCGTGCGAGGGTCGTCGACCTCGCCCACCCCCGCACCGAATACAATCTGCTCCCCGTTGAACTCATGCGTGTTGTTGTTGTCTCGACGGTCGTTGTCGACGTACTTGTAATCGACCCGCGCAAACAGGTTCGTCCACGAGTAGAAGTCGTTCTGCGTCCAGCGGTCGAACGGGTGGTTGTGACACTTCGCACATTGCAGCCGCACGCCGAGGAACACCTGGGCCGTGGCTTCCGCTCGCGAGATCGGGTCGCGAAGTGCTCGGTAGTAGTTGGTCGGCGGGTGGCTATAGGTACTCCCCCGGGCACTGACGATCGCGGCGGCCATCTCGTTCCACGGGGCGTCATTCGCGATCTGCGTGCGGAGCCAATGGGCGAAGTTCTCGACCCCCTTGCGATCGAGCGTCGTCTCTTCATTCCGCAGAATGTCCGACCACTTGAGGGCCCAGAACTCGGAGAACTCGGGCCGCTGGAGCAGGGCGTCGACGAGCAACGCTCGCTTTTTCGGATCGGTCGAGGAGACAAAGCGTCGCGCCTCGGCAGCGGTCGGCAAGACTCCCAGAAGATCGAGTGAGACCCGCCGCAGGAACGTCGTGTCGTCACACACCGGAGCCGGCTCGATCCTCAGCCGTTCCAACTTGGCGAAGATGAACCTGTCCAGAGGTTCTCGGACTGCGGGAGCCTGGAACACAAACCCCGATCGCTCCGGAACGCGGGCCACTCGCACCGGCACGCGCAGATGCAGATACCGCACGGTGATCGTCGTCTCGCCGAACTGCTCGCAGTGGACGACGCCATCCGGGGTCACGTGCGCGATCGGCTGGGAGAGATCGAACGCTGCCAATCGGGTGATGTCCCGCTGCGTCCCATTGGAAAGTTGGGCGATGGCCTGAATCTGGAAGGACTGCTGGTCCCCGGAGAGCAACACCTCGCGCGGTTCGACCGTCAGCCCTGTGACCGTCACGCTGCCCGCGGGATCGTCCGGCGTCCCTCGGGCGATCCACTTGCGAAGGATCGCATACTCCGTTGAATCGAGGGCAAACCGCTGGCCTCCCTGATGGGCCAACTGCATCGTCGGCTTGAGCAGGAGCAGGCTCTCCTCCGGTGCCGCTGCATTCACCCGTCGTCCACCGAGGTCGCGAGTCAGGGCCGCATAATCGGCGGCTGGGTCATCGCCCCGCAGCGAGAGCTTCAGGCTCCCCTTCCCCTTCGCATTCCCATGACACGTCCCCATATTGCAGCCGGAATGCGACAGCACCGCCATCACGTCCTGACGAAAGGTCGGCGCAGACCGGTCCTCCGCCCCGGCCATCGACGCCGTGATCATCACCCCAGACAGGATCAGGAACCCACGCATTTCGCCTCAAGATCGTTGACTCGACGGGAGACACATCCATACACATTGATGATACGTCACCGCACGACCGGACGAAACAGTGGCACGAAAAATGACCCGGCAACGCACTTTGTGAAGTGGGAAACTCTTCTCGGACTGAAAACTGACGACTGAAAACCAACGCACTGTTTCACCATGCGTTGCCGTGAGTCTCGACCTACCCGTATATTTTCCTGAATCAGGATTAACTTCTCAGGCAGCCGCCGTAGTCGCCCCATTGTCGCAGTTGTTGGATTACGCTCAACAGTCATGAAATATCGGAAGACATCATTGGAGTCTAACCATGCGCTCAATGGGGACGCAAAACCATTTCGAAACTTTTATAAGAAGCCTACGTCTGTCGTGAATGGTCGCTGTGAAGTTCGTGGCTGATGTCTCAATCACGAGTCATGAAAGTCGTGTTTCTGCGAACCATAGTTGTGGAGCATCAGTGGACCTGGAGTGGAAACAATCGTCCTTTCGCGGTCAGCTTCCTCGCACTTCGATGAAGTCGATTGCTCATTGACTTAATTTTGAGGAGACTCACGGAGGGTCACTCACGACCGACCCTGGGGCGTGTCACAACGGACGAAGCGGGAATTCTAATGGCCAAGCAGAAGGCAGTTGACCCGGCGGCATCGCTGGCGAAAGCGATCGAGGAATCGCTCATACGTCGGCGAAGCGAGAACGCGGGATATCCGGTATCGTTGCGAGAGGTCGCCCAGGGTGTGGCCACC
>JAYTFV010000511.1:0-3231 GCA_043734065.1 Planctomycetota bacterium | reverse complement strand
CCTCCGTGTTCTTCGGAACGACAAGCAACGGGGGAGATACCTGTTTTACCCAAACTCGCCAAGCTCAAGTGGCTTATCCAGAACTCAGGTTTGTCGGCTGGGAGAACCACAACACCGCCCCCCAGGAGTTCCCCGTGACCACATGGATTCCAGAGATCGTCTGCCTGCTCGCGGTCCTTGTTGGAATGGGCGGGGCCGTGGCTGAGTCCGCTGAGGAGCGGATCGACTTCGCCCGGCAGATCCGCCCGATCCTCTCCGAGAACTGCTTCGCCTGCCACGGGTTTGATCCGTCAGCTCGCAAGGCCGAACTGAGGCTCGACCAGCGTGAGGCAGCGATCGCTCTCCACGAGGGGCACGCGGCTATCGTCCCCGGTCGGGCGAACCAGAGCGAGGTCTGGAAGCGGCTGCTCTCGACCGATCCCGAGGAGCAGATGCCGCCGCCGACCAGTGGCAAGAAGTTGAGCGAAGCCCAGAAGCAGTTGCTCAAACGCTGGATCGATGAGGGAGCGACCTACGCTCCGCACTGGTCGTTTGGCCGCATCGAGAAGCCCCACGTCCCGCACTCACAGACAGCGGCCGCCGCTCACCCGATCGATGCCTTCATCGTCGACACCCTGGCCCGGCACCACCTGAAACTCTCCCCCGAGGCCGACCGCGCCACGCTCATTCGCCGCCTTTATCAAGACCTCCTCGGTCTCCAACCGACTCCCGAAGAGGCCGACTCTTTCGCAGCGGACACAGCTTCCGATGCGTACGAGAAGCTCGTCGACCGACTCCTGCTCAGCCCACATTACGGCGAGCGCTGGGGCCGCCACTGGCTCGATCAGGCCAGGTACGCCGACTCGAACGGGTTCACGATCGACGGCCCGCGCATCATGTGGCCCTATCGCGACTGGGTCATTGACGCCCTCAATCGCGACCTGCCGTTTGACCAATTCACGATCGAGCAGTTGGCGGGCGACCTCCTCCCCGAGGCGACCAAGTTCCAACGGATCGCCACCGGGTTCCACCGTAACACGCTCATCAATCAGGAGGGCGGCGTCAAACCGGACCAGTATCGCCACGAAGCGATCATCGACCGCGTGAACACGACCGGGGCCGTCTGGCTCGGCCTGACCGTCGGTTGTGCCCAGTGCCACACACACAAGTACGACCCGCTCAGCCACAACGAGTATTACCAGCTCTACGCCTTCTTCAATCAGTGCGACGACGCCAACAACGAGGCCACGACCGTTCCCGTCATGGAGCAGGAGGTCTTCGGCTGGAGTGCCGAGCAACTGGCTCGGCTCGAAGAGCTGAAGCCCCTGCGTGCCCAAGTGGTTGACCTGGAAAAGCAACTCGCCGCGTCGCAGTCGAACAACCTGTTGGGCCATGCCTGGAACTGGCAGCCCGCCGAGTTGGTCGAGTACAAGACCCTCGGCATGGGGTCGTTTTTGCGGCAACCGGACGGGTCGCTGCTGACTGACTTTAAGGCCCAGCCGAACGACACCTACCAAATCAACATCCGCCCTTCAGGCGAGAAAATGACCGCGATCCGGCTGCGCGTGTTGCCGCATGAATCGTTGCCGAGGACGGGGCCAGGGATGGCGAGCAATGGAAACTTCGTCCTCACCGATGCGGAACTCAAGGTCGGCGACAAGGTCACGCGCTTCACGGCGGCTGGGGCCGATCACTCGCAGCCGGAGTACGATGTCCTGAATGTCATTGATGACAAACCGACGACCGGTTGGGCCATCAACGTCAGCGACGCGCAGAAGAAGGCCAAGCCGGAACTGTCGATCAATGCTCCGCACGAGGCCGTGTTTGTCCTCGCGGAGCCTCTCGCCAAGATCGAGGCGGCCCTCTTTCTCAAGCATGATGTCAACACAGGATATCTGATCGGACGGTTCGCCCTTGACGTGTCGGATGTCGCCCCGCCGGTGAATGAGAGTGCGGAGATCAAAGCCCGACTCGCCGAGATCAAGAAACAGGTCGAACAGCGGGAGGCCCAACTCCCCGGTGCCGGTCGCCCCGTCAAGCAGATGGTGATTCAGGACACCTCTACGACGCGCGAGACGTATCGCCTCGATCGCGGCGATTTCCTGACCCCCGACACACAGGCCGGTTCGCTGCCGCCCGCCGTGCCCGCTTCGCTGGTCGTCGGCAAAACGCCCGCGTTGAAGACGCGACTCGACCTCGCCCACTGGCTGGTCAGCCGCGACAACCCGCTCACCGCGCGGGTGATCGTCAACCGCACCTGGATGCGGTACTTCGGTCGCGGACTCGTCGAGACCGAGAACGACTTTGGTGCCCAGGGGACACCGCCGACGCACCCGGAACTGCTTGACTGGCTGGCTGCCGATTTCATGGAGACCGGCTGGTCAATGAAGCAGTTGCACCGCCGGATCGTGACCTCACAGACCTACCGGCAATCGAGCGTGGAGCGTCCTGAAGCGGTCGCTCTCGACCCACGCAACCTATGGCTCGGGCGGCAGTCGCGCATCCGCGTTGACGCCGAGATCGTCCGGGACATGATCCTCTCGACCTCGAGTGCTCTCACCCCGCGCATCGGCGGGCCCAGCGTTCACCCGCCTCAACCCGCCGGGGTCTACAGCTTCACCCAGAATAAGAAAGACTGGCCCGAGGCGACCGGCCCCGACCGCTATCGCCGCACGATGTATACGATGTTCTATCGCAGTGCCCCGTACCCGCTGCTGACCACTTTCGACTCGCCGGAGTTCAGCACGGTCTGCACCCGCCGCTCGCGTTCGAACACGCCGCTCCAGGCCCTCGCCGTCGCCAACGACCCGATGTTTATCGAGTTGGCCCGCAAGCTCGCCGAGCGCGTCGTGCATGAACCGACCGCCGACACCGCCCAACGAGTGCGACGCATGTTCCGGCTGTGCCTGATCCGTGAACCGTCCGCTGCCGAGCAGCAACTGCTCGTCGACTACTGGACCCGCCAGCAGGCCCTCTACACCCGCGATTCCGAGGCCGCCTCGAAGCTGGCACCGTCTGGTTTCCCGGACACTCCGCTGCCTTACTCCGCCGCCTGGACCAGCCTGGCCCGGCTGCTGTTCAACACGGACGAGTTTCTGACGCGGAACTGATCCGGAGCGCCCCGTCGCTGCGTTCTCCAGAACGCGGGCGAGACTTCCGAAGGAGTGCAGTCGCCATTCTACGCAGAGACAACCGCAGCCATCTCTCTTCGCCCCAAAGGGGCCTGACTCGATAGCCCAGGGCGACAGCCCT
>JAYTFV010000510.1:0-7076 GCA_043734065.1 Planctomycetota bacterium | reverse complement strand
TCGCCGACAAGGGGGCGGCCCGCCTCGTCCGACATCGCCACCGACAAACGAGACGCACACATGAGGAGAGTGTGTGTGCATCAGGAAAGTGGGCAGCTATGAGATTCTACGCCATCTCTCCCGCGATCGGCTCGATCGCCAGGGAAAAACCTCACTGCGGAGGAATGGGCTGGGGTGAGGGGGCCACGAGAACGCTTCTCCTGAGCCCCTCACCCCGGCCCTCTCCCCACAGCCATGTCCTCACTGAAAACATGCCGCCAGTGGGGAGAGGGAGCAGGGGAAACCGGCTGCCGACTTTTCTGATGCACACCCGCGATTCCGTCACCGTGTCTGATTTGCTCGCATTTCCGCCAGCAAGCCGATACCCTTTTCTGTCCTGCCAGGTGACACTCCCTGCCGGGCGCACCACGTCACTGGATGACCCTCCGGGTCTGCACCGCATGCCGCAAGATTTGGACGATCCGAACCGCATTGTCATCACGGGCGTGGGGCTGACCTCGCCCAATGGGGACACGCTGGACGAGTTTCGGGCGGCGCTGCTGGCCGGGAAGTCGGGAGTGGTCCAGTACCAGACCCGCTACATGGGGGCCGTGCTGGCGGGGGTGTGCCGGTTTGACGAGTTCAAGTACCAGAAGAAGAAGGACCGCCGCCGGGGCACCCGCGCGGGGTCGATCTCGATTTACTGTGCCAACGAGGCGATCCGCGATTCCGGCTGGGACTGGCCGAATGTGGATAAGTCCCAGATTGGCGTGTACCTAGGTATTACCGAACATGGCAACGTCGAGACCGAGAATGAGATCTTCGAGATCTCGAAGTTCGGCTACGACACCAAGGTCTGGTCGCATCACCACAATCCCCGCACCGTGGCCAACAACGCTGCCGGGGAAGTGACGATCAACCTCGGGATTTCGGGGCCACATCTGACCCTCGGAGCCGCGTGCGCTGCGGGGAACGCCGGGTTCATTCATGGCGTGCAGATGTTGCGGCTGGGCGAGGTCGACAAGGCTCTCGTCGGCGGGGTCTCGGAGAGCATCCACACATTCGGGATCTTTGCGAGTTTTGCCTCTCAGGGGGCGCTGGCCTGGGACGAGAACGCAGCCATTGCCTGCCGCCCATTCGACATGAATCGGAAGGGGATCGTTGTTGCGGAAGGCGGCGCGATCTGCACACTGGAGCGGCTGCCGGAAGCGATCAAACGCGGGGCCAAGATTTATGCCGAGATCGTCGGGTACGGCATGAATTCCGACGCGAGCGACTTCGTGCTGCCGTTTGCCAAGCGCCAAGCCGAGTGCGTGCGACTGGCCCTCAAGCGGGCCCAGCTGACTCCGGAAGACATTGACATCGTCAGCAGCCACGCCACCGCCACCGAGCAGGGCGACATCGAGGAATCGAAGGCCCTGCTGGAAGTCTTTGGCGACAATCCGCACCTCGCGATCAACAACACCAAGAGTTTCATCGGCCACGCGATGGGGGCTGCCGGGGCCTTAGAATTGCTGGGGAACGTGCCGTCGTTCGGCGATAACATCTGCCACGCGACGATCAACCTGGATGAGCAAGACCCTCGCTGCGCCCTGAAGCAGGTGGTCGCGAACGTGCCTCGCAAAATGGAGAGAGTGGAACACATCCTGAACAACTCGTTCGGCATGCTGGGGATCAACTCCGTGTTGATCGTGAAGAAATTCCCGCACGAACACGGCGGCGTGTATGAGTAAGTGAAGAGACTTCTGGGGTCATGCTCAAACGCAGGCGAGCCGGGCGGCGTCAGCCCCCGGACTGGGGCGGCGGGTGGTCGGGTCCGGAGGCTGACGCCATCCGGCTCGCCTGATCGGCGAACTGTGATCGGCCCCCCCGCGTTCTGGCGAACGCAGCTACCCGCGTTCTGGCGAACGCAGCTACGTCACTTGTCGGCTCCGACGCGGACGAAGGCTTGGGTGAATGCCTCCAGGGTCAGAGGCTGGGCGAGGTTGATGCCGCTCTTTTCGAACAGGGGTTTCAGACGCGTACTCTTCTCCCACTCGGGGCCGAGGACCGTCCCACTCTTGTCGGCATCCAGAAGTTCGAACGCTCGCAATGCTTTCACGGCGGCATCGGCGGAGACTTCCACGGGAGCCAGAGGCGCCGCTGCGGGCATGGGTGATGTACTCACCGTCGCCGAAGCCGCTGCGGTTGCGGGGGTCGCCGCGACGGTTTTGGCGAGTTCTTTGGCGATCAGAAAGCCATCGCCATCGGTATCGTATTGGACGAACTGGGAGATCGTGCCGCGTTTGCCTTTGCGCCATTCGTAGAGGGCGATCTGGCCGTCGTAGTCGGTGTCGAGGTTCTTGTAGGTGTCGGGGAGCAGCGGGGAGATACGAGTGCGTCCCTTCTTGGAGGTTGAGCCATTCCCGCTATTTCCGGGTGTCGCGCCGGGGGCGGGGCTTCCGCCTGGGGCCGTGTTGCCCCCGTTATCACCCCGCCCGTTATCACCCCGCCGGTCCTCTGGTTTCATCTCCTGGGGCTGAGGGTTTTCCGGGCGATCGGAGCGCTGAAAGTCGCCTCCGCGATCGCGGCCTCGGTCTGGCCCACCACCACCGCCGCCTTGATCGCCGCCGCCCTGTTGGCGACGTTCCTCCATGCGCCGTTGCATGCTCTGCTGCAGCTCATCGACGCGGACCCCTTTGCTGAAGTCGGTGCCGCTCTGCTGCATGCGTTCTCGCATCCGGCTGTTCATCTGTTCGGCTTCGCTGGCGGAGATGATGCCGTCGCCGTCTTTGTCCAGGCCAGCGATCATTTGAGCCGGATCGAAGCCACCGCCTCGCCCTCCCCCAAATCCCCCACGCCCGCCGCCGCCACCACCACCCTGCCCTTGAGCCTGAAGGCTCCCCGCCAGGCATAACCCGAACATCAGGCACAGCCAGCAGAATCGGCGAAAACCGATGATTCGGAATTTCCCACATGACACCGAAGTGGGTCGACCGAAGGTACGGGAGGTGGTGTTCCTCATAGAAGTGGCCTCAGCTGCGGGTGGGGTGGGATGAGACTGTGGGATGAGTCAACGGGACGTGAGTGCGATTCCGGGCTCTCAACTCGTCCAAGTTCATCGTGAGAATCGGGACCAGATGGTAGAATCCAGGGTTGCCAGCCCGTTCCCTAGGCCGTTCCTGGGGCCGTGCCTCGGGAGGGGATGTGAGTTCTGGCGTTCTGCGAAGTGACTCGCCATGCCGGTCCTCCCTGTGTAGTACGGACAGCAGCCTCTCCATTCATCGGTCGAGATTCAGGGTTGTGGTGGGAAATATGGTCCTCAATCTTCGTGATCTTCGCAACCTCGGTGCGCTGGCCCTCCTGTTTCTGGCGGTCGACGGGATCGTACTCGCTCAAGGCCGTGGCGGATTCGGCGGGGGCGGACGAGGCGGATTTGGCGGTCGTGGCGGAGGTGGACTGTCCGGTGAGTTGCGGAATCCAGCGACTCTGGAGGAACTCCAACTCTCCGACGAACAAAAACAAAAGCTCCAGGAACTCAGCGACGCACGGCGGGCGAACCGGGACGGCAGCCCGCGCATGCAGGAACTCAGCACTCAAATGCGGGATGAGAATACGTCGGATGAAGAGAAGGAAGTGTTGCGAGCGGAGATCCAGATCGAGCAGGCCAAGTCGACCGCCGAAGCCGACGGGCAGATCAAGCAGGTCGTCGGGGACGAGAAATTCACCCGCTTGCGACAGATCAGCCTGCACCGTTCCACCCAGTTCGGCTTGGGCGGGGCGCTGACCCAGGAATCCGTGGCCAAAGACATTGGCCTCAGCCAAGAGCAGAAGGACCAGATTGCCAAGCTCCAGGAAGAGCAGATGACCGCCTTCCGGACACTCGGATTCCAAGGCTCTCCCGAAGACCGCCAGAAGCTCACCGATGACTACAAAGCCAAATTCACCGCTGTTCTGACCGCCGATCAGCAGGCGAAGTGGATCACTTTGATCGGTCCGCCGCCGAAGGATGTCGCTGCTGCGGCTCCGGCGGGCGGACCTCCCGCGACTGCGGCCCCGGCCACTCCCACGCGTCGCCCGTCGATGATCGTCGAGGTTCCGCCGGGCGTGACCCCTGAAGTGTCGTTCGGGGCCGAGGCCAAGTCCACGCAGAAACTCAAGTTCGGGTTCCGCTACGCCCCCTGGATGGATGTCCTCAAGCTGTTTGCCGAGTCGGCCAACCTGTCGCTCGACCTAAACTCCGTCCCGCCGGGCACCTTTAGCTACTACGATAAGAAGGAGTACACGCCGATCGAGGCCCTCGACATCATCAACGGCTACCTCCTGCCCAAGGGGTTCGTGCTGGTGAAGCGTGACGAGTTCCTGGTCTGCATCAGCATTGACGAAGATATCCCCCCGAATCTGGTGCCGGTCATCGGGTCGGACGAATTGCTGACTCACGGCAAGAACGAACTGCTCAC
Source organism: Planctomycetota bacterium (assembly GCA_043734065.1). GTDB lineage: Bacteria > Planctomycetota > Planctomycetia > Planctomycetales > Planctomycetaceae > TH-plancto1. The sequence goes on along the minus strand of JAYTFV010000510.1, from coordinate 2,658 downwards.
GGTTGTCTTTCCGCTCGAGGGGGTCGATGTCGATCAGATCGCCAAGGAGATGGAACAGGTCAAAGGCCCGCAAGGCAAAGTGGTCGGCATGAAGACCACCAACTCGCTGCTCGTCACCGACATCGGCACCAACCTCCGCCGCATCCAGACCCTGCTGGTCGGGGCCACACGCGGAGGCCCGAACGATCTGGTCTTCAAAGCGTACCCGATGAAGCACCTCAGTGCCGCCGATGCGGAAATGGTGCTGCGCGGCCTGCTCGGGTTGCAGGTGGCCGTCACCAACGTCAGTGCTTCCGCTGGCGGTGACAACCGAGGTCGGGGTGGCTTCGGAGGGTTTGGAGGCGGCCCCCCCCCGCCAGCAGCCCCGGCTGCGACATCCCGCTCGACGAAAAGTACTGCCCAAATTACGGCCGATTCCCGAACCAATTCCGTGCTCGTGAGCGCGACCGCTACGGAACACTTGTTGATCGATCAAGCCCTCAAGACCATTGATGTGGAGGCGGTCGACGGCACCGCCTCGACCGGCTCCGGCAAGCCCTATCACAAGGTCTACAAGGTCTCGACCGCCGAAACTCGAGAAGTCACCAAGACGATCGATGCCCTGATGCCCGGCATCGTCGTCAACGAAGACGGCTCGGTCCACACGATCAGCATCATGGCCACGGAGAAGCAACACGCCGAAGTCGAAGCCCTCATCCGTCAGCTCGACGGCGGCGGGGGAGCGGAACAGGTCGCTGTGATTCCACTGAACAAGATGGACGCCAGCTTGGCTGTCACCACGCTGCAATCGATGTTCCTTCGCGATGGCAATTCCGCCCCCACAATCCAGGCCGACTTGATCGGGCGGCAGGTGATGGTGCGGGGTACGGCCGACCAGTTACTCCAGGTGAAGACACTCCTCACTCAACTCGGCGAAGACGGCACGGGACGCCCCAAGGGGAGCGAGGCTGGACTCTTCCGCCGCTATCCGATCAGCGGTCGCGATCCCGAGGAACTGCTGCCGCTGGTCGAGCGGATGTGGGGCACCGCCTCGCCCAAACCGATTCGTATTGTGACCCCGGCTCAGCGCGGGAAGAGCAGCGGCTCCAATCGAGGCCCGGTGAAGGGGATCGTGCGTCCCGGTCAGGGAGCCCCTGAGACTCCGAAAACAACCGAACCGACCCAGCCCTCGGCCGCGCAGAACAACTCGGGGAAACCGGTGGCCGCGAAACCGCGCGGGGTGCAGGTCCGGACAGCGGTGCTGCAAGGGAAGGAGACTCCGGCGGACGAAGCGGACGTTGAAGACGACGTTGAAAACAAGGACGAGGAACCGGTGCCGAGTCCGCCAAACAAGGCTCGCGAAGATGCAGCCCCGCGGGAGCAGATCCAGCGGGAGAACGGAGCGGTCGCTCGCCCTGCCCCTCCGGCTACCGTTCCCCGCCAGACCACGCCCGCCCTGACCACGCCCGCCCAGACGGCTCCCGCCACCAGTGACAAGGCCGCCGTCGTGATCACCGTCCTGGATGATGAACTGCTCCTGACCTCGGACGATCCGGCGGCTCTGGACCAGATGGAAGAACTGCTCGGCCAGACGATGGAGATCCTGCCCGCTCGCGTCCAGTGGACCGTCTACCCGCTGCAAACCGCCGATGCGACGGAGCTTGCCACGATGCTGCAACAACTGATCCCCGAGGCCTCGGTCAGCAAGTCCTCCAGTTCGAGCAGCATGCTCGGTTCGATGGGGAGCGGGGTCTCGTCATTCGGCAGCAGCCTGATGGGGATGACGGGTCTGGGGAACATGTCGGCGGGGCCACAGACGCTGCAGATCGTCCCGGAAGTGCGGCTGAATGCGCTGTTCGTGGCGGGGCCGACCGCCAAGGTTCGCGAAGTCGAAGAGATGCTGAAAGTTCTCGACGCCAGCGAATGGCCCGACACGCTGCGCAGCAAAACCTCGCGGATGGTTCAGTTGGAGTACGCCGACGCCGCCGAGGTGTTGGATGTCTTGAAGGAGACGTATAAGGGGTATCTGGAAGATGGTGGCAATAATCCGCAGGCCAACGCTTTGGCGATGCTGATGGGCGGCGGACGGGGCGGCAACCAGAACCAGAATCAAAAGCCCAAGTCGCAACTCGCTCTGAGTGCTGACAAGCGAACCAACCAGATCGTCGTCTGGGGCGACGACACGATCTACCAGGAGATCAAGACCCTCGCGACCTCTCTCGACGAGGCGGCTCATGTCGCCAAACGGTCGGTGCGGGTCCTGTCACTGCGGAACACGAACTCCTCGGTCATCACCAGTGCTCTGAGCCAGTTGATGCCCAAGGTGAAGGTCAGCAGCAGCGGCCCCCGGACCAGTTCCAGTTCCAGTTCCAACTCGAACTCCGGCGGCAACCCACCGCCCAACACCGGCTCCTCGGGCGTCGGCTCCAGCGGCGGCAACGCACCTAACCCGGACCAGATCCAGGAGATGTTCCGCCAGCGCGGGGGTGGTGGCGGCCAGCCCGGCGGAGGCGCACCCGGCGGCGGCGGTGGCGGCAATCCCTTCGGCGGCGGAGGACGAGGTGGGCGTGGCGGTCGCGGTGGTGGTGGCGGTCAGTAGACCGAAGTCGTCAGTCGTCAGTCGTTGAACTGACAACTGACAACTGACAACTGACAACTGACAACTGACAACTGACAACT
>JAYTFV010000509.1:0-8528 GCA_043734065.1 Planctomycetota bacterium | reverse complement strand
GAAAGGCAACACACACACAGCCGGAAGCGCAATCCGGTGGACGGGTTGCGAGTACCGGGCGAATAATCAAGTGTCACTTCTCTGACGTTCCAGTCGGGTGTTCTCCCGAGTCCTACACACCACACAAGTCAATCACTCCCTGGAACACACGCTGAGGCATGTATGGCCGAACTAGGTGATGAACGTCGCTTGCAGATCGACAAACTCCTGGAGACCGTGGTCCGGGAAAAGGTCAGCGATCTCCATATCACGACCGGGCAGCCCCCCGTGGTGCGGGTCGGGGGCCGGATGGTCCGTCTCGAAACGAAGTCGCTGGAGGCCGCCGATACTGTCTCGCTGATGAAGTCGATCACGCCCGAGCGGAACCAGCAGGAACTGCAGGAGATGGGCGGGACCGACTTCGGTTTCGCCTTTGGAGACAAGGCCCGGTTCCGCGTGGCCGTCTTCAAGCAGCGCGGCCACATCGGCTTGGTATTGCGACGAATTCCCAACGAATTCCTGACCTTCGAGCAACTCGGTCTGCCGAGCATTGTGCCCGACTTGATTACCCGTCCGCGTGGACTGTTCCTGGTCACGGGGCCGACGGGGTCGGGCAAGACAACCTCGCTGGCGAGTATGATTAACCACCTCAACGAGCATGAAGATCACCACATCATCACGCTCGAAGACCCCATCGAGTATTACCACAAACACAAGAAAGCGACGATCAACCAGCGCGAGATCGGCGTCGACGTGCCGAACTTTCCCGAGGCGCTGAAGCGTGCTCTGCGGATGGACCCCGACATCATCCTCGTCGGCGAAATGCGAGACCTCGAAACGATCTCCTCGGCGATCACCGCCGCCGAAACCGGTCACGTGGTGTTCGGTACGCTGCACACTTCGAGTGCTCAAGGCACCGTGGACCGGATCATCGACGTGTTCCCCACGAGCCAGCAGGAGCAGATCCGCACCCAGCTCTCCTCGTCGATCATCGCCGTACTGAGCCAGGCGTTGCTCCCTCGCAAGCCCAAGGGGGTAGTCGCCGCCTACGAGATGCTGGTCGTGACCCCGGCCATCGCGAACCTGATCCGCGAGGCCAAGTCGTACCGCATCAACTCCTCGATTCAGACCGGGCGGAAGTATGGCATGCAACTGCTGGATGATGCCCTGTACGACCTGTGGAGGAAGGGGCTGTGTGAGGAGAAGGATGTCGTCATCAAGTCCAACAACCCCGGCGAACTGAAGATGCGCATCAACAACGCCAAGAAGGGCGTCTTCGACGAGAACGGGGAAAGTGAAGAAGAGGAAGAAGAGGACGGCTGATGGCTGATGGCCAGCGGCCTCCCCTCTGGCTCCCGACCCCCGACTTCCGACCCCTGACTCCCGTGGCAGACTATTCATGGCTCAACGCAAACTCGGAATGATTCTGGTCGACCTCGGACACCTCACCGAGGATCAACTCTGGGATGTGCTGGAAGAGCAGAAACAGAGTCCCGGAGAGATTCTGGGCCAGGTCGCGCTCAAGCTGGGACTCATCTCGAATGAGCAGCTGACCGAAGCCCTGGCCGAGCAGTGGAACATGCCGGTCGTCAATCTGGCCGAGACGAACATCCCGCCGAAGGTGATCGACCTGGTGCCCTCCACGATGGCCGAGGTCTACAAGATCATCCCGATCTCGATGAAGGACAATATCCTGACCGTGGCGATGGCCGACCCGCAGAATCTCGGGGCGCTGGACGACCTGCGGAACTTCATCGGCATGGAGGTGCGCGGTGCCGTCTCGTCCCCGCAAGCGGTCGAAGCAGCAATCATCAAACATTACGCTGCCAAGGAAGACAGCATTGAGGACGTGATCGCTGGCCTCGAAGCCTCGCCCGAGGCGATGGGACTCAACGCCAAGCAGGGAGCCTTCGACCTCGCCGACGAGTACATGGACTCGCACCCGATCCGCAAGCTGCTCAACATGGTGATGCTGCTGGCGATCAAGGACCAGGCCTCGGACATCCACTTCGAGCCGTTCGAGGACGAGTTCAAGATTCGCGTGCGGGCCGACGGCGTGCTGTACGAGATGGTCCCGCCGCCCCGGCACCTCGCCAACGCCATCGTCAGCCGCGTCAAGGTCATGGCCAACCTCGACATCGCCGAACGCCGCATGCCGCAGGACGGACGCATCGAACTCAACGTCGGCGGCAGCCCCGTCGACCTCCGCGTCAGCGTGCTGCCCACGATGTTCGGCGAATCGGTGGTCATGCGAGTGCTGGACCGCACCGTGGTCCAGCTGGATTTGAACAAGATCGGGATGGACCCGTCGATCCTGTCCAATTTTCGCAAGACGATTCACCGCCCGCACGGCATCGTGCTGGTGACGGGACCGACCGGATCGGGCAAGACGACGACGCTCTACTCGGCGCTCAATGAACTCAACGACATCGAAACCAAGATCATCACGACCGAAGACCCGATCGAGTACGACATCGACGGCATCGTGCAGATCCCGATCAACACCGACATCGGCGTGACGTTCGCTGCCGCCCTGCGAGCGATTCTCCGGCACGACCCGGACATCATCCTGGTCGGGGAAATCCGCGACTACGAGACGGCGGAAATCGCCGTGCAAAGCTCGCTCACCGGGCACTTGGTGTTCAGCACGCTGCACACCAACGACGCCCCGTCGGCGATCACTCGCCTCCGCGATATGGGGGTGCCGACGTTCCTCATCACGGCCACGGTCGAGGCCATCCTCGCCCAACGACTGGTCCGCAAGATCTGCGTCCAGTGCCGCACCCAGTTCGACCCCTCCGATGAACTGCTGATGGAACTCCAACTGCCGATCGAAAAGGCTCGGCAGTACAAGTTCTACTACGGTAAGGGCTGCCAGCGCTGCAACAACTCGGGCTACAAGGGACGCTGCGGCATCTACGAACTGCTCGACATGAACGACGACATCCGGGACATGGTCTCGTCGGATGCGTCGGTCGACGACATGCGAAACCTGGCCCGCAGCCAGGGGATGACGACGCTGCGGGAATCGGGTCTCAAGCTGATCTTTGACGGCGTCTCGACCATTGACGAAGTGGTCCGCGAAACCGTCATGGAAGAGGGCGATGCTTGACCTTTCTGGAGAAGCCCCCGAAGACTTCCGCTGGCCTTGTAGCTGCGTTCGCCAGAACGCGGGGAGCCCGCACTCTGCATTTCTCACTTTGCATTTTTCACCTCTCACTTTGCAGACAGTGAAAAGTGCAAAATGAAAAGTACGAAATGAAAAGTGATTCTCCTCTCAACTCTCAACTCTCAACTCTCTTCTGAGCCCCCCTCGATTCGAGGAACACGAACATGGCGACATTCCAATACGAAGCGATGGACAACTCCGGTCTGGAGGTGAAAGACACCATCGACGCCGGGTCCGAGGCCGAAGCTCAGACGAAGATCCGTGAGAAGGGGTTCTTCGTCACCAAGATCACCGAGAAGAGCAAGGGCAAGAAAAAGGACAAGGACAAGCCCAAGGAGATCAAAGGCCCCCGCAAGAAAAAAGGGTTCTCCTTCGGCGGAGTGAAGCCCAAACAACTCTGCACCTTCACGCGGCAACTCTCCACGCTGCAAGACGCTGGCCTGCCGATTCTCCGCAGCCTCCGCATCCTGGAGACCCAGGCCAAGCCTGGCCCGCTCAAGAACTCACTGATCGGCGTCATTGAAGATGTCGAATCCGGAAACACCCTGTCGGAGGCGATGTCGAAGCAGCCCAAGGCGTTCGACACCCTGTACGTGAACATGGTCAAGGCCGGGGAGGCGGGCGGGGCTCTGGAAGTCATCCTCCAGCGTCTGGCCGAGTTCAAGGAGAAGTCCCAAAGCCTCAAACGCAAGGTGCAGGGGGCCATGATCTACCCGGCAGCTGTGTTGTTGGTGGCTGCTGTGATCGTGGGCGGGATCATGTACTTCATCATCCCGAAGTTCAAAACGATCTTCGAGGGCTTCGATGTGGAGCTGCCGGGGATCACGAAGTTGCTCATTGAGATGAGCAACTCGGTCGTGAGCTACTGGTATCTGATTCCGACGATTCCGATCGGCATGATCTTGCTGATGAAGATCATCAAGAAGAACAAGACCGGGGCGTACATCCTGGACCGCGTGTCGCTCAAAGTGCCGTTACTGGGGGCGATCATCTCGAAGTCCACGGTGGCCCGAACTGCCCGAACATTGGGGACACTGATCGCCTCCGGGGTGCCGATCCTGGAAGCTCTGGCCATCGCCCGCGACACGGCCGGCAACGAAGTCTTTCGCAAGGCGTTCGAGCATATCCAGTCGTCGATTCGCGAAGGCGAAACGATGGCCGTCCCGCTCAAGGAGACCCGCATCACCGACGACATGGTGGTGAACATGGTCGACGTGGGTGAGGAGACCGGGGCTTTGGACAACATGCTCTACAAGGTCGCCGATGTGTACGAGGAAGAAGTCACCGTCCTCATCGAAGGCTTGGTGAACCTGCTCGAGCCGATCATGACCGTGGTTCTGGGCATCATCGTGGGATTCATCGTCATCGCCCTGTTCCTACCCCTCGTCAAGCTGCTCAACGAGCTGTCGTAGGGAGTCGGGAGTCGGGGGTCGGGAGCCAGAAGTCTGGCTCTAGGCTCTAGGCCCTAGGCCCTAGGCCCTCTCCACAATTCCTGGTCCGCTGGCACAAGAGGTGCGTTCTCTCTTCCCAGACCGGGAACGGTTCGCGAAACGAGGCATACCGCCTCACGAGACTCAACCCAGTCAGGCAGAGTTCGGCACCGTCAGTCAGAAGGTGCTGCAAAACGCCACACCTCCCCGTCAACCGATCATTCGCTCGCAGCCGCCCAGGAGCCCCCATCATGCACATCGACCCGCAGCGGCTCTCCCGAACATCACAACCCGTCACCAGCGGACTGGGACTCCGGCGACCGAAACGCAAGGCGTTCTCGTTGATCGAGCTGATGATCGTGATCACGATCATCGCGATCCTGATGTCGCTGCTCCTGGTCGGTGTTCAAGCTGCGAGGAACGCCGCCCGCGTGGCGACTGTGACCGTCGAGTTCAAGAACATGGAGAAGGACATCGCCGACTTCAAGGCCAAGTTCGGGGCCGAACCGCCGAGCGGGATTACGTTGTATGAAACACCTGCGAACTGGTTCCCACCCACGGCTCCTCCCATTCCCTACGCAGTTGCCGCTCGCAGCCGGGCGTTGGTCCGCCAGATTTGGCCGGATTTCGATTTCACGATCGCTCGGGACATCAACGGGGACAACGATACCACTGACACGATCACCTTGAACGGAGCGGAGTGCTTGGTGTTCTTCCTGGGGGGGCTGAACTCCACGAATGTGGTCGACAAGAATGGAGTGTTGATTCCACCTGCGACAACTGGAACCGTGATCACGACATGGGCTCCGTTGGGGTTCTCGACCAACCCGACCAATCCGTTCTCGCGGGGCGGTGCCCGGTTGGGTCCGTATCACGATTTTAATCTCGGGCGTCTCACCAATATCGACGGAGCGGCAGATGCCGAGGGGATGCCCGAGTACATCGATCCGCTCCCCGGCCAGCGGAACCCGATCCTGTACGCCAGCAGCTATGGTGGGAAGGGATACCGCGACGCGGATATGCAACTCACGACGCAGCCGATTTACAACGCCTATTCTCCCGTCCCCACTGGGTTCGCGTACTGCTACCGGCGATACGCAGGAACAACCTATCCCTTCCCAGCGGACCCCGCCTCCCCCGGCCCTACGGACAAATCATTCAGTGCATTGCCCGCATTCAATGCCAAATCCTGCCAGTTGATCTCCCCGGGCCTGGATGGGGAATACGGTTGGGGGGGAGTGCTCAACACGAACATGGAACTCGTCGAGCCGCGCCCCGAGCGCAACTTCGAGCGGGACAACATCACCAACTTCAAGGGCGGCACATTGAACTAAGCCGGTGCGGACTCGTGGTGCGCCAAGTTGGAAGCTGTGGGGTGGCTGCGTTCGCCAGAACGCGGGCAGCCCGCACTCTGGCGAGTGAGCGACCACACCAGTTGACAACGGTGGACCACTATTCAGGACTCGTCACCGACTCGGGAACCTTTCACATGCGATCATCCCTCACCATCCACGACACACGCAGACCGCGAGCGGGCTTTTCCCTCGTGGAGCTGCTGGTCGTGATGGCGATCATCGCGATTCTCGCGAGTCTGTCGTTCGTCGTGCTGGGCCGCACCGGTGAAGCCGCCCGCGAAGCCGCCACCCGGACTGAGTTGCGGATTCTGTCCGGGGCCTTGCGCGAGCGCGTCGACGCCTTCCACGAACTCACCGCCAGCGCCAGCCTAGTCGACCCCGACCAACCTCCGAATAAGAACTCGCGGGTCTTCCGCGATCAAGTCACCACCTTTCAGCGGTGGTATTACAATGCCCACCAGCCCTCCCCGATGCCTCAGCCTCAGCCTTCGGACGCGGCATCAGAGGTGTTCGTGCGCAAGGCGATGTTCAAGGCGTTGTTCCCTCAGCGCGAGGAAGACCTGTGGGGGTATAACGGTACATCGAATAATGGACAGATCATCGATGATTCCCCGATGCTCGTCCGCATGCGGGACAACGTAGCCAACCAATGGAAGCCGGACAGTTGGATGGGTCGCGAGCAGGCGTCCACCACATCAAAGCCCGAAGCCACAAGCTCCGAACTGTTGTACGTCATTCTGACAGAGGGGGATGTCTTCGGTCTTCCACCGTCGGACATTGATGGGATCGACAAGAGGATGATTGGCGATACCGACAGTGATGGCAACATGGAGTTCCTAGATGGTTGGGGGCACCCGTTGCAGTTCTACAACTGGCCGACTCGTCTGATTAAGGATAACGGGATTGCCTATACTGGAACCGTCCCCGTCGGTGGCACGGACTACCCCACAACCTCCTTGCTGATCTCCAATCTTGCTACGGTCGGCGGTGTCGTATCGAATAACGCCGCGACGGCAACACAAGCTCGCAATCGCATCGACCGCGATCCCGAAGACCCCACGCGAAGGCTCAATGCAGAATTCCTAATCATCGGTTCCGGAACTTTCGATCTATGGACTCTGCCTGTTGGGGGCACCACAATCACAGCTCAGCGGTTTAATTCAGATTGGTATCACGACCTCAACACGGCCACGATGCCGCTCATCGTCTCGTCTGGACCGGATGGGACACTCGGACTGCATCTTCCCACCGAGAACGGAACGGGTGGGACGAACCGCACCGACCGGCTGGCCCGTGTGATTGCCACGGCGGATGGCTGTCAAGCCCTCGGCGACAACCTCACCAATCAGCAGCGAGGGCCGAAATAATGCTCCGGCTGCATCACACATCAAAACGGCGTCGACGCACAGCCTCCCGAGCGGGGTTCTCGCTCGTGGAACTCCTGGTCTCGATCGCGATCTTTGTGATCCTGGCCACGCTGGCCCTGTCGGCCTTCCGCGACAGCAAGCACGACAAGGTCGCCGCCGGGGCCCGCCAAATCTACGCCTCCATCGGCGGGGCCCGCAGCCGCGCCTCGAAGACGAACGAGCCGCGCGGACTTCGCCTGCTGCAAGACAAGCAGGATTACACCCTGATCACCAGCTTGCAGTATGTCGGGCAATCCCAACTGTACGATGGTTACTTGCGTGTGCAGATTAACAGCAACGGGGACGTGCAGTTGAAGACGAGTCTGGCGAATGAATGGAGCGATCTTCGCAATGAAGGGTTGTTAAAGCCGGGATCGCAAATCTATCTGCGGACATTCAATCCGTGGGACACAACTCCCAGCGCGGCCAACTCGACCGGAGGTCGCTGGTACACAATCGCCACGCAGTTTTTCGATCCGGACAACGACAAGCTGCGCATCGTGGGACTCATCGACGGGGCGCAGTGGAACCCTGCCGCCAATAGTGGATCGGGGGCCTACCAGTCTTATCCGTCCGCAGCAGTGGACGCCGCCGAACCGACCTATTCGAACACACTCGCCATCCCCTACCTGCTGCGGCTGGCTCCGCAGGAACTCCCGGAGACCGAGGCGATCAAGCTGCCGTCGGGGATGGTGATGGATCTCCGCTCCAGCCGGACTCCCCCGTCGTGGAATGCGTTTGAGGATCGGAATCTGAACGGCGTTCTGGATGCCGGGGAAGACCTCAACAGCAATACCATCCTGGACGATGTGAAGTTCGACATCCCGGTCTCGCCCAGTGGGACCGTCACCGGTCCGCTGACCGGCAGCGGGCCGATCTATCTGTATCTGTGTCACCGGGACGATGTCGACCGGATGCGGGCCATCACGGGCTATGCCGCGGGCAGGATTCCCGGCGACTTCGAGAACGGCACAGCCGCTCCCTACGGCCCCGACTTCCCCTCCAGTGAACGCAAGATCGTGTGCATCATCCCGCAGACCGGACTGGTCTACATCGCCGCCGTGAATGGGGTGGATGCCAACAACGATGGCTTCGCGGACGACCCCTTTTCCTTGGCACGCGCAGGGAGGGAAGACCGATGAACCGCCTGGCTCCACTTGTTCTCGGTATTGTCGCCTTTCACTCCGTG